>DASZTU010000180.1:0-3702 GCA_035547975.1 Devosiaceae bacterium
CACCATCGAGCGCTTGCCGTCCGCCCCGACGGTGAGGGGCGTCATCACGGTGCGGCCGTCGGTCAGAGTCACCGTAGCTTCGCCGTCGCCGAAGGCAATCGAGGTCGCGCCGGCCTCGGCCGTGCTGAGTGTGTTGAGGCCTGCGGCGACTTTCTCGAATGCCTCGGCGAGCCGGATGTTGGGGAAATTCCAGCCGAACGCCGCGAGCCCGGCATCGGCGCTGTCGAAAACCACCTCCGGTGCGCGGATCAGGCGGCGGGTCGCGTCGATGATGCGGATGCGCCGCAGCGGATTGCCGAGCGCCGCCGGGTCGTCGACCACCCCCAGCCGCTCGAGGAACGCGACGCTCGGCTGCATCAGCGCCGAGGTGCGCCGGTCGGGAGGTGCCTTCGGCGAGAGATGAAGCGTCGAGAGCCCGGCCCTTGCGAGCGCGATTGCGGCGGCGCGACCGGCGAGGCCGCCCCCGACCACCACCGCCTCGAAGGTTTGAGCGGTCATTCGGCGGGCGCCGGAACCGCCTCCCGGGTCCGTCCCCGCCGCCGCATTAGCACTCCCCCGGCGTAGGAGCCCACGAGCAGGGCGACGAGATAAAGCCAGAGATGGCTCGGCTCGAACGCGATCAGCGAAATGGCCGGTCCCGGGCAGATGCCCGACATGCCCCAGCCGATGCCGAAGAGAACCGCACCGGCCACGAGCGGGACGTCGATCCGCGTGAAGGCGGGTTCATGAAACTTGCGGTCGAAGAGCGGCGCCGCCCGCCGGCGACCGATGCGCACGGCCACGAACATCACGACCAGCGCACCGCCCATGACGAAGGCGAGGCTCGGGTCCCAGCCACCGGCCGGGATCGCGCCGAAATCCAGAAAATGCAGGACCTTGAGCGGATTGACCATCTGCGACACGTAAAGCCCGGCGCCGAAGAGCAGCCCGCTCACGGCGGCTGTCGCATAGTATGGGAAGCTGGTGGGGCGCATCAGACGATCCTCGTCACGGCAACGGTCAGGATGGCGACGCCGAAGAAGACGGCGACCGCCACCAGCGAGCGCGGCGACAGGCGCGCGAGGCCGCAGACCCCGTGCCCCGAGGTGCAGCCATTGCCGATCGCGGTCCCGGCACCGGTCAGGAGGCCCGCGGCGACGAGCCAGACCGGGGTGGGGATCGCCGTCCAGGCGGGGGCACTGACGAGTTGCGCCGGCTGCCCGCCCGGCCCGCCAATGCCGAGCCCGGGAACGAGCATGGCGGCTGCCCAGGTGCCGGCGACCAGGGTGACGAGGAAGAGGATCCGCCAGAGCGCCGGGCGCCGCGGCAGCAGCAATTGGCCGAACACGCCGGAAATGCCGGCAATACGGCCATTCCCCAGCCACAGGATCGCCGAGGCGAGACCGATGAGGCCGCCGCCGATCAGGGCCGGAATGGGAGCGAACGCATCCATCAGAGGAGAACCTTTTTCAAGCTGGGCAGATACTTAGCAAACCCGGCGGCTGGGAGCCAGTTGCACCGGGAGTGTGCTGTGCTACGGCGGAGGCCCGGGATGAAAAAGCTCTGCTGCCGGTTTTTCCGTTGCACCGGCTTCCACCCGGGCGGCCCGCCGCCTAGATATGGCGCCACGACCCCGCTGCACGGAGCCGCGCCATGCTTGCCCTCCTGTCCGATCCGAGCACCTGGCTTGGTCTCCTGACCCTGACCGTGCTCGAGATCGTTCTCGGCATCGACAACATCGTCTTCATTTCCGTGCTGGTGTCGGGTCTCCCGAAAGCCATGGCCGTGCGGGCGCGCCAGATCGGCCTGCTGCTGGCTCTCGCCTTCCGCATCCTGATGCTGCTGGTGCTTGCCTGGCTCATCGGCCTCACCGAGCCGGTGGTCTCGGGCTTCGGTTTCGCGCTCTCCTGGAAGGACATCATCCTCATCGCCGGCGGCGCCTTCCTGCTCTACAAGGCGACGCGCGAGATGCACAAGGCGGTCGAGGGCGATGAGGAGCACATCGAATCGCGCCGCGCCGCCTCGTTCGGCTCGACCATCACGCAGATCGTCCTGATCGACCTCGTCTTTTCGGTCGATTCCATCGTGACCGCGGTGGGGCTCGCCCAGCACGTCGAGGTGATGATCGCCGCCATGGTCATCGCCATGGCGATCATGTACGTGGCCTCGGGCAGCGTAGCGGGGTTCATCGCGCGCCACCCGACTACCAAGATGCTGGCCCTGGCCTTCCTGCTGCTGATCGGCTTCACGCTGGTCGCCGATGGCCTCGGCTTCCATATCGACCGCGGCTATGTTTATGGCTCGATGGCCTTTGCCACGGCGGTCGAGGCGGTGAACATACTCAGCCGCCGCAACCGGTCCCGCGCCCGCGCGGCCGCGGCCGCCACGGTTCCGGTCGAAGCGCCGCCTGAGGCCAAGCCACAGCCGCGAATGAAATCGACGCCCGCCTCGCGGGCGCAGTCGCGGCCGAAATCGGCGCCGCGCTCGAAGGCGAAGTCATGACGCCCAGCGGCAAACGGGCCGAGCGCGTTGTTGCCATGCAGCGGGCGACCGGCTAAACGCCGTGCCGCACAGGGCTCTAGCAGGGTGGATGGCAGAGCGGTTGATTGCACCGGTCTTGAAAACCGGCGGGCGCGCAAGCGTCTCGGGGGTTCGAATCCCTCTCCACCCGCCAAAACAAAGCGCCCGCGGCACGACGCCACGGGCGCTCCGAACTTGTGCGGCAGCGGACGTTCTAGTCGAGCTGGCAGGGGAACTGGTGGCCACGCCGGGTGACGAGGTCCGTCTCCGGATCATAGCGCCAGCCCCAGTAGTCTTCGCAGTCCTGCACGTGCTGCTCCCACGCCCAGTCGCGATGATGCATGCGATGGGGCGGCGGAGCGCCCTGCGCCGCCATGGTGCCGGCCATGAAGCCGAGCACGCCGCCGGCGAATGCGGCGGCCGCCGCATCATCGTGCGGGCCGGCCACGGACGGCGTTGCGGCAGCAAACGAAATGCCGGCGGCCAGCAGGGCGGCCGTGGCAAAGGGCAGGAATTTGTTCATGTGAACCCCGGGGGTTGAGATGGTGGCACGTAGCACGGCCAAGCTGAACCGAACCTGAATGAAATTTAATGTTGGCAAGGTTGGGGCGCTTCCGACGCTGCTGCCGCTCGGGGAGAGCGGCTTGCTGGTGAGGTTTGCCGGAACGCTTTCGGACGCGGCAAACCGCGCGGCCATCGGCTTTGCCCGGGAGTTGCGGCGGGACGGGCTGCCCCCGGGGGTCACGGAAATCCACCCCAACCTCGTCTCTGTGCTCCTCAAGTATGATCCGCGCACGACCGACTTCGACCGCCTCGCCGGCGAGGTCCGGCTGCGACTCTCGCAGACTCCGACCGAGCTGGACGGGGCGGGGGAGATGCACGCGATTCGGGTGCGCTTCGGAGGACCGGAGGGACCCGACCTCGAAGCCGCAGCCGACGCCTTGCACCTCGAGCCCGACGCCTTCGTGCGCGCGCACAATGCGAGCCCGCTGCGCGTGCTCGCCACGGGCTTTGCACCCGGCTTCATCTATTGCGGCTTCCATCCCGATCACCTGCGGCTGCCCCGCCGTCCTGCGGTGCGGCGGACGGTGCCGCCAGGCAGCGTCCTCTTCGCCGCGGGGCAGACGGCCGTCACGTCGACGCCGATCCCGACCGGCTGGTACGTCATCGGGCGCACAGATTTCCGCAATTTCGATTCCCAAA
>DASZTU010000181.1:0-16371 GCA_035547975.1 Devosiaceae bacterium
ACGGCCATTGTCCCGGCAGGAGGGGTGGGCGCGGAAGGTGCGGTTGCGACCTCGCTGGATGGCGTTTCGGCCGGCGTGGCGGGCGGCGTTTCGGCCGGCGCGCCGGGCGACCGCTCGGGCGGAGCCGCGGTCGCCTGCTGTTGCGCCGGTGCGGGAGTGCCACCTGGCGTCGCCGTGGCGGTCGCCGGCGCGGGTGCGTTGGCCGGGCTTGGGGATGGGGCTGCGGGAACGGCTGGGGATTCGGGCGTTGCCGGCGGCAGCCCCTGCAGCACCTTGCTCATCTCGCCGGGCACGCTCGCGACGACGAGCGGCGGCGATTTGTGAGTCGGGTCGATGGCCACGACAAAGGATTGCGGCGAGCGCGCATCGCCCCCGTTCACGCCCAGCGTCAGCTCGACGCCGCCGGCCTTGACCGGCCGGTCGGGGACCAGCACCCAGTCGCCGCCCGATTCGGCCTTGGCCGAGCCGAGCGGGGTGCCATCGGCGTAAACGTCCACGGTTTCGCCGGGCTTGGCGCTCCCGGCGATCACCAGTGAACCGTCGGGCTCGGCGCGAACCAGCCCGAACTTGGCATCCACATCCGGGTTACTGCCCGCGGCGGCCGGTGCGTTGGCGACAGCGGTCCCGGGCGCGGCTGCTGCGGTACCCGGCGAGGGCGAGGTCTCGGTTGCGGGCGCCGGAGCACTCGGTGCGGAAGGCGGCGCGGCCGCGGACGGCGGTGTCTCGGCCGTGGCGAGGGGCGTCGTGGAGGCCGGCGGCGCGGGCGAGGTCGCCCCCGGCGACGGCGCGCCGGCCCCCGCACTGCCACCCTCCGTTGTCGCAACGGCGGGTGGGGCGGGCGATTCGGCCGCCGGCGCGGTTGTCGCGGGTGTCCCCGACGCGGTGGCGGTCGAAGATGCGGCCGGAGCAGCAGGCGCTGCGGTGGTGGCCGGCGACGGGCTTGTTACCGCAGCAGTAGCGCCAGGGGCCGCCTCCGGAGCGGAAGTAGTAGCCGCCGGGCCCGCGGCGGCCGTCTGCGTTCCCGCCGGTGCGCCCCAGAGGCGATCGCGCATGCAGGCGCCGAACCCGCCGCCCGCCGAGCAGGCGGTGAGGGTGGGGCCGACGGCTATCGCGAGAACCAGCGCGAGACTGAGGAGCGCCGCCCCGATCGTCAGGGGAAGAGGTCGAGTGGGAGCAGAGTCGGCCAGTTGCTTCTCCAAGCGCGGGCGCGGAGGCCGGTTTGCGGCTCAGGCCGGCAGGCCCTCATGCTCGGGCACGGCCGGTGCCGCTTCGGCCTTCATTAACTTATAGGTAATCGATTCATAAAGCGCCTCAAATGAGGCATCGATGATGTTGGGGGAAACCCCGATCGTGTACCAGCGCTCGCCGGTGCCGTCGCGGCTCTCGATCAGCACACGGGTGACCGCGCCCGTGCCGCCGTCGAGGATACGGACCTTGAAGTCGACCAGTTCGAGGTCGGCGATCTTGTCCGAATATTTGCCGAGGTCCTTTCGCATGGCGAGGTCGAGCGCGTTGACGGGGCCGTTGCCTTCGGCGACCGACATCAAGAGGTCCTCCCCGACCCGGATCTTCACCACCGCCTCCGTTACGGTGATTTGCTCGCCGCGCGCATTGTGCCGCCGCTCGACCGAGGCGCGGTAGCTCTCGACCTCGAAGAATTCGGGCAGCGTGCCGAGCACCTTTCGCGCCAGAATGACGAACGACGCGTCCGCGCCGTCGTAGGAATAGCCGCGGGCCTCGCGCTCCTTGACCTGCCGTAGCAGCCGGTCGAGGCGGGAATCGTCCTTTCCCACGGCAATGCCGTGCCGGGCCAGCGCCGCGAGCAGATTGGAGCGCCCCGCCTGCTGGGAGACCATGATCGAGCGCTCGTTGCCGACGCTTTCGGGCGGGACGTGCTCGTAGGTGGAAAAGTCCTTGGCGAGGGCCGAGGCGTGGATGCCCGCCTTGGTCGCGAAGGCCGATGCCCCGACATAGGGCGCCTGACGCGGGGAGGCCCGGTTGAGCAGGTCGTCGAAGGCGCGCGAGATGCGGGTGATGTCGGTCAGCTGCGCTTCGGAAATTCCCGTGACGAAGCGGTCGGCGAACTCCGGCTTGAGCATCAGGGTCGGTATCACCGTCACGAGATTGGCGTTGCCGCAACGCTCGCCGATGCCGTTGAGCGTGCCCTGGACCTGCCGCACACCGGCGCGGACCGCGGCCAGCGTGTTCGCCACCGCTTGGCCGGTATCGTCATGGGCGTGGATGCCCAGTTTCTCCCCCGGCACCTTCGCGGTCACGGCACGCACGATGGCCTCAACCTCGTCAGGCATGGTGCCGCCATTGGTGTCGCAGAGCACCGCCCAGCGCGCGCCGCTCGCGATCGCCGTCTCGACGCACGCCAGCGCGTAGTCCGGGTTTTCCTTGTAGCCGTCGAAAAAATGCTCGCAGTCGATCAGCGTCTCCTTGCCGGCCCTGACCGAGGCGGCAACGGTTTCGGCGAGGTTCTTGAGATTCTCCTCGAGCGAGATGCCGAGCGCCACTTCGACGTGCTTCACCGAGCTTTTGGCGACGAAGCAGGCGGCATCCGAGACGGCGTTGAGGACATCCTGGACGCCGGGATCGTTGCCGACGGAGCGCCCTGCCCGCTTGGTCATGCCGAAGGCGGTGAACTTCGCCCGGCGCGTGCGCTTCTCGGCGAAGAACGCCGTGTCCGTGACGTTGGCACCGGGATACCCGCCCTCGACATAGTCGACCCCGAGCTGCTCGAGCAGCCGCACCACCGCGATCTTGTCCTCGAGCGAGAACTCGATTCCCGGCGTCTGGGCGCCGTCGCGGAGCGTCGTGTCGAAGATGTAGAGCCGGTCCTTGTTCGGCATCACTGCCCCTCCCCCGGCGTCCACGTTTCGGTGTCGCGATCCGGATGCTGGTAGGATCTGAGGATGGCGAGGATGTCGCGCTCCTCGTCGGTCGTGCCGAGGTCCTCGACCACGAGGGCGTCATAGTGGGCGAAGACCGGATGCCGGTTGTCGCGCGCGTACTCCGCCGTCGGCAGGATGGCGTTGGGGTTGTCGAAGGAGCCGATCGTCAGGGACGGCTGGTGATCCCCCCAGCGATAGCTGAGCGGGGTGCCGCAATTGCTGCAGAAGCCGCGATGCACCACCTGCGAACTCTGGAATTCCGCCGGCCGGCCCCGGGTCCACACCACCGGGGCGCTGAAGGAAACGAAGGGCGCGATGAAATTGCCGAGCGCCTTCTGGCACATGCGGCAATTGCAGATCGAGGCGTGCTTGACCGGGCCTTCGACGCGGAAGCGCACCGCCCCGCACTGGCATCCGCCGGTGAAAACCTCAGGCATGGCCAACCCCCGCCGGCGGCCACGCCGCGGTATCGTGATCGGGATGCTGGTGGTTGGAGCCGCTGATCTTGGCGAGCATCTCCGGGTTCTCGGCGTAGGTCGGCCGGTCGCCGGGCAGTTGCGGCAGGTGGCCGTACCAGGGCAGCCGGCTCTCGATGCCATACTGGATTTCCGGCGCGATGCGGTCCGGGTGGTCGAAGGTCCCAACCAGCAGGCCGAGGTCGGGTGCATCGGGGTATTCGAAGGTCAGCGGCGTGCCGCAATCGCGGCAGAAGCCGCGCCGGGCGACGTCGGAACTCCAGAAATGCGCCATCTCCCCCCGCGTCACCCGGAAATCGGACTTGAGTACGGGGCAGATCACGGCGAAGGGGCCGCCGACCGCCTTCTGGCACATGCGGCAGTGGCAGACGTGCACGCCAAAGGGCGCTGAGGCGACGGCATAGCGCACCGCGCCGCACTGGCAGCCCCCGGTCAGGACCGCGTTACTGGGCGGCATGGCAGACCGCCTCGATGTTGTTGCCGTCGGGGTCGAAGACGAAGGCGGCGTAGTAGGTGGCCGAGTATTCGGGCCTGAGGCCAGGCGGGCCGTTGTCGCGACCGCCGGCCGAGAGCGCCGCGCTGTAGAACGCCCCGACCGTGGCCCTGCTCGCGGCCTTGAAGGCGACGTGCGTCTTGCTCAACACGCCCGTGTTGTCGTCGATCCAGAACGAGGGGTGGTCTATGCCGAACCCGGCATAGTGCTTGCCGCCGAATTCGAACTCCGACAGCAGCTTGATGCCGAGCGTGCCGAGGGCGGCGACATAAAAATCCCTGGCGCGGCCAAAATCCGTCACCTTCACCCCGACATGGTCGAAAATGTCGCTCATCGCCTGACCTCCCATTTCGTGCGGCGCTCGCCGGTCGCCGGATCCTTGTAGTCCATGAGCTGGATGCCCTGTTCGAGAAGCTCGGCGCGGATGGCGTCGGCCTTGGCGAAGTCCTTCGCCGCCAGCGCGGCGAGGCGAGCCTCGACGGAAACCGCCACTGCCGCCCCGTCCCCCGGTGCCTCTTCGCTGAGCAGGCTGTCGCGGGTGAAGCCAAGGAACTCCAGCGTCGCCGCAAGGCAGGCCAGAGCCGTATCGACGCCCCTCCCCGCCTTTCGGGCGATCACGTCAAGTGCGACGCTCGCGCGGTGGAAGTTGAGGTCGTCCGCAAGCTCGGCAATGACGGAATCATCCGGCGGGTGCAATGCATCGGCGGGGGCGGTAGATGCCAGGCGCTGCCAGCCGCGAAGCTTGTCGGCCGCCTCCTCCAGCCGCGCCACCGAAAAATCGATCGGCTCGCGATAGTGCGTCATCAGCATGGCGAGGCGCAGCACCTCGCCCGGCCACTTCCGGCCGCCGAATTTTTCCGTCTCGAGCAGCTCGTGGATGGTGACGAAGTTGCCGAGCGACTTCGACATCTTCTGCCCCTCGACCTGGAGGAAGCCGTTGTGCATCCAGACATTGGCCATGACCGGCGTGCCGTGCGCGCAGCGCGACTGGGCGATCTCGTTCTCGTGGTGCGGGAAGATGAGGTCGAGCCCACCGGCGTGGATATCGAACTGGTGCGGATGGGCCCGCGCTTCGGGCGAGAGGCGCGGCGCGGCCTCGGCCCAGAGATACCGGTCGCTCATGGCGGAGCATTCGAGGTGCCAGCCCGGCCGGCCGTAGATTTCGGTCACGCTGCCGTCCGGCGCGATGAGCCGGGCCGGCCAGCCCGGCTCCTTCGCATCCGACTGCTTCCAGAGCACGAAATCGGCGGCGTTCTTCTTGTGCCGGTCGACCGCGACACGCGCCCCCGCCTGCTGCTCGTCGAGCGGCCGCTTCGACAGCTCGCCATAGTCGGGCATGGAGGCGACGTCGAACAGCACCTCGAGCCCTTCGTCGCCCGCGGCGACATAGGCGTGGCCGCGGTCAAGCAGGCTTTGCGCAAGCGCGATCATCTGCTCGATGTTTTCGGTCGCCCGAGGCTCGACGGTCGGCGTGAGGCAGCCGAGCGCCGCCACGTCCTTGTGGAACTGGCCGGCGGTTTTCTCGGTGACTTTTCGGATCGCCTCGTTGAGCGGCAGGCGGGGAAAATCGCGCGCGGCCCGGGCGTTGATCTTGTCGTCGACGTCCGTGATGTTGCGGACATAGGTGACGTGCTCCGCCCCATAGACGTGGCGGAGCAGCCGGAACAGCACATCGAAGACGATCACCGGCCGGGCGTTGCCGATATGGGCGAAGTCATAGACGGTCGGGCCGCATACATACATGCGCACATTGGCCGGATCGATGGGCCGGAAAAGCTCCTTCGAGCGGGTGAGCGTGTTGTAGAAGCGAAGCGGTGGCGTCTCGATTGCCATTAGCCGTCCTGCCGACGTGGTTCACGCGCTGGCAGCGGGCTCTTCGGGAACTGGTCTAGGGGATGAAGAAAACCGCGCCGCCAACAATGGTTAGCGGATAATAATGATGCCCGGAATGCAAATTGCGGCGGTTTTCATGGGGCGGCAATCTGCCGACAAGCGCGCCGAAAAGCAAGCGCAATCGCGCCGCCCGGAGGCGGCGCGGCGCGCAGATGGTAAGGCGGGTGCTAAAGCTCGCCGCGATAAGTCGTGTGGCACTCGGTGCAGGTGTCGGCGATCGTCTTCACCGCGGCCTTGTATTTGGCCATGTCGCCGGCCTTGACGGCGGCAATGCCCTCCTCGGCGGCAGCCGCGCCCTTCTTGAAGATGCCGGAGAAGTGGTCGAACTGCTCCCAGATGACCGGCAGGGCGATCGACTTGTCGGTGATCGAGTCCTTCGGGAAGAGCGAGGGGAGCTTGCTGTAGTTGTCGCGCACCGTGGTGAGGGCCGCGATCGCCTTGTCGCCGGTGAAGTTGCTCGCGCCGCGGAGGACGCGCCCGTCCATCTTCATGGCGGCCTGCCGCGCCGAAACGGCCTGATCGGCTGCGGTATCGGCGAGAACCGCCACGGCGGGCACGAAGGCCAAAAGGCCGGCCAATGCCAGCGCGGCCATGGTCTTGGGGGTCATGAAAGGCTCCTCGGTTCGTTCGGTATCGATGCTGCGAAGGATTGCGGCAGCCAGAGGGCGGCAATCCTCCCTGTAAGGAAAACAGCGCAAGCGCGGCCGATCATCCCGCCCGCGGAAATGCGCCCAAAAGCCCGGGGGTTACACGTGTGTGGGCGCCGGAACAGGGACAGTGTGGTCGATGCTGCCGAACAGCGGGCGGTCGCCTGCGTCCACCGCGACGATGCGGATGCGATCGCCCGGCTTGAGATAGGGCGTCCGCGCGCGCCCATACTTCTGCTTTTCGCTCGCCCGCGCCTCGGCGATCGAGGTGAAGCCGATGCCGTCGCGCCGCATCGGCGGCGTTTCTTCATGCCGGGCGGATACCGGTCCCGAGCAGACGATGGTCCCCGTGGCGAGCGGGCGCGTTCGCGCCGCAGCCATGATGAGTTCGGCAAAGTCGAACTGCATGTCGCGCCCAGCGTCCGGCTGCCCGAACATCATGTTGTTGAGGAGCACGCGCACGGTGCCGGTGAACTTCTCGGCCCCCCACATTCGGCCGAGGCCGGGTGGCGTGACCGCGACCGGGGCGAGGCAAACGGCCGGCTTGGAGTTGAGATAGCCGTAGCCAAAGCGGAGGTCCTCGGCGATGCGGCGGCGCAGGGTGAATTCGCTCGCAATGGTCACGAGCCGGATCGCGGCGGCGGCCTCGGCGCGGGTGGGTTGCTGCGGCACCGCTCCGGTGATCACGGCGATCTCGGCCGAAAAATCGAGCGACGCCTCGACCTCGGCGAGCGCCAGGGCATCCCCCGGCCCGAGCAGGCGGTCCGACGCGGCCTGGGTGAGGAACGGTCGTTGCAGCGGCTCCGGGGGCCGGTCGCCGCTGGCCGCGAGGAGGCGCGCCGCGTGCGCGGGATAGGCCGCCCCGACGAGCCGCTGATAGGCCCGCGGCAGCGGCGCCATGGCCGAAGCCGCCTCGAAGGGTTGGGCGGCGATGCCGCCGGATTCGAGCGCCCCCGACAAATCCTCGAGCGCCGGGCGGGCCGTCTCCCAGTTGTCCAGGGCCGCCTGGAGATTGGGCGCGATGCGACCGGCGGAGACGCAGCGGCCGAGGTCCGCCGATACCACCACCAGCTGTCCGTCCGGCCGGCCATTGCGCAGCGTGGCGAGCTTCATTGTCCTCTTTCTCGTCGCGACGTGTTGGCGAGCCAGCACGCGATCCTATACTTGCCTTGCCGTCCCTAGCTTTGTCTTAAGGCCGTGGATTCGGCGCAATCGGCGGCTACGCGGGGGTTTGAGGTGAAGGAGATGGTCGAGGCATGGCGAATCGCCCAGCGCTGGGCCGGCGCTTGCGCCGCCGCGGCGCTGCTCGTTTTCGCCTTCGTGCCGGCGGCCGTGGCGCAGACGGCGACGTGCCGGCAGCTCTATGCAACCCTCGCCTCGCTCGAGCGCAACGGCGACTTCCGCAACGCCGACCGGGCGGATGCCGACATGCGCGCCCTGCAGCAGACGATGCAGGACGCGCAGAGCGCCTATAACCGCTCCGGCTGCCAGGACGCGCAGCAGCAGGGATTTCCGCAGACGCCGGAGTGCCGGGCCTATGCCCGCCAGTACCTCTCGGCGCAGGGGCAGGTGAAAAAGCTGCAGCAAAGCGCGGCCAAGGGCGGCGCCATCGCGCAGCAGCGCGAGGCCGTGCTGCAGGAGATCGCCCGCTTCGGATGCGGCCAGAACCAGTCCGCCAGCAGTGGCGACCAGTACCGGCCGCGCCGGCCGCGCAACTTCCTCGAGGATCTGTTCGGCGGGTTTTCGGGCGGCGACAGCGGCTATGGCGACACCTATAGCGGCGACGAAGAGGTGGAGGACCCCTACGCCAACCAGCGCACCGGCAACACGATCCGGACCGTGTGCGTGCGGCTGAGCGACGGCTATTACTGGCCCATCAGCTTTTCCACCCTCCCCGATTACATCCCCCAGGATGCCCAGGCGTGCCAGGCCAGTTGCCCCGGCCAGCAGGTGGACCTCTACTATTACGACAACCCCGGCCAGGAACCCGAGCAGATGATCAACGCGGAGGGGCAGGCTTATTCGTCGCTGCCGAGCGCCTTCGCCTACCGCAAGCAGGTCGACCCGCAAAGCAGCTGCAAGGTGCAGCAGGCGGCGGGACAGATTACCGTCGACAACACGCCCGATGGCGAGCGGGCGATGATCAGCTATGCCGGCGAGACCTTCCCCCTGCCCTTGCGCGATCCGCGGCGCGGCGAGCACGCGAGCACGGTGGCCGCCGCCTTCACGCCCGCGGTCGACATCCCCCTGCCCCGCCCCCGGCCCAGCCCCGGCGCCCCGGCCACGGCGGCTGCCCCTCCCGCCGAATCCGTGGTCTCGGCCAAAAGCCGGGTGGTCAGGGTAGGTGACAAGATGGTGCGGGTCGTCGGGCCCGACACCCCCTACGCGCCGGCAACGGAGCCGGCAGGGAACTCGGGCTAGCGCAAGGCGCGGCAATTTCCTCGACCTCATGGTGAGCGCACCGGCGTGGCCGTTTCCCCAACCCTCATGGTGAGGTGCGAGCGCAGCGAGCCTCGAACCATGGGCCAGGAACACCATCTTCTCCCTCCCCCCTTGCGGGGAGGGGTCAGGGGTGGGGGTGACGCAAGGCTCTGGCTCGCCACCAGAGACCTACGGACGAACGGGTTCTTGCCAAGATGGATTCCCGCTTGCGCGGGAATGACACCGGGTTGGGGCGTGCCGGTGACGAAAATTCCGAGCCCCAAGGTGAGGTCCCTTCCCCACCACCCTCATGGTGAGGTGCGAGCGCAGCGAGCCTCGAACCATGGGCCAGGAGCACGGTTTTCTCCCTCCCCCTTGCGGGGAGGGATCAGGGGTGGGGGTGGATGCAGGCGGTGCGCGAGTGGCTGACCCCCACCCGGCTGCCGCCACCAGCGACCTACGGACGGACCGGTTTTCCTGGCCAACATGGATTCCCGCTTGCGCGGGAATGACGCCGGGATGGGGCGGGCCGGTGACGCAAATTTCGGGCCCTAACCACCGTCATCCCCACCGCCTCTCCTCCCCCGTTCACGGGGGAGGGGGACCAGGCAAAGCCTGGTGGAGGGGGCGGAGGCGGCCCTCGCCTTTCGACAGGCTCAGGGTGAGGTCCTACCAAGTGCCTCCGAGGGGGCCCTTCCCAAGACCATCGTGGTGAGCCTGAGGCTTCCGCAGGTGAGGCCCCTACCCCCCTCATGGTGAGGTGCGAGCGCAGCGAGCCTCGAACCATGGGCCGGGAACACCAGCGCCAGCCCTCTCCCCTCCCCCGTAAACGGGGGAGGGGGACCAGGCTAAGCCTGGTGGAGGGGGCGGCGACGGACCTCGCCCTTCGACAGGCTCAGGGTGAGGTCCGAAACGCCCGCGCCCGAGGGAACGCCGACCCAATCACGCCGCGCGGCGAGGTTCACGCCAGCCGGCGCAGGGCTTCCTCGCGGCCGATCAGCGGCAGGAGCGATTTGAGGTCCGGCCCGTCCGTGCGGCCGGTCAACGCCAGCCGCAAAGGCTCGAAAAGCGCCCGTCCCTTGCGGCCCGAGGCGGCCTTCAACGCCTCGACCCAGGCCGGCAGGGTGGCCTCGTCCCAGGGCTCCGGCGGAAGCGCACGGCGGGCCATGGCGATGAAGTCACGATCCTCCTCGCGGACGAGCGGCGTCACCGGGCCGCGGACCAGTTGCGCCAGCGGCACGATGTCATGGAACTTGGCGAGATTGCTGCGCAATCCCAGCCACAGCGGCTCATCGGCGAGGCCGAGCGGGTCGAGCCGCGGTTTCGCCTCTGCGAAGGGCATGGCGTGGAGCAGCCGCGCGTTGAGCGTCTCGAGTTCGACGGGATCGAACCGCGCCGGCCCGTGCGAGATCATGGAAAGGCTCAGGCGCTCGGCGACGGCCTCGAGGCTGGGATAGGGCTCGACCGGCAGGCTCGTGCCCGTGAGCAGGGCGACAAGCGCCACGGCCAGCCCCTCGAACCCCGCTTCGCGCAGGTCGCCCAGCGACAGCGAACCCAGCCGCTTCGAAAAGCCCTCGCCCTGCGCGCCGGTCAGCAGGTTGTGATGCGCGAACGCCGGCACCCGGCCGCCCAGCGCTTCGAACAGCTGGATCTGCGTGCCGGTGTTGGAGATATGGTCCTCGCCGCGGATGATGTGGGTGATGCCGAGGTCGATGTCGTCGACGACCGAGGTCAGCGTATAGAGGTAGGTGCCGTCCTCGCGGATCAGGACGGGATCGGACATCGAGGCGGTGTTGACGGTCTGGCTCCCGCGGATCAGGTCGTCGAACGTGACCGGCGCCCCGGTGAGCTGGAACCGCCAGTGCGGGCGCCTTCCCTCGGCCGCGAGGCGCGCGTGATCGGCCTCGGTGAGCCTGAGCGCCGCGCGATCATAGATCGGCGGCCGGCCGAGCGCGCGCGCCCGGGCGCGCTTGCGGTCGAGTTCGTCCTCCGTCTCGTAGGCGCGGTAGAGGCGCCCTGCGGCGATGAGTTTCTCGCGCGCCCTGTCGTAGATCGCGGTCCGGTCCTGCTGACGCAGCTTGAGGTCGGGCCGGATGCCGAGCCAGGCAAGGTCCGCCTCGATGCTGGCGGCCGACTCCTCGGTCGAGCGCTCGCGGTCGGTGTCGTCGAAGCGCAGCACATAGGTGCCACCTGTTTGCCGCGCGAAAATCCAGTTGAGCAGGGCGGGTCGCGCATTGCCGAGATGGAGCCGCCCCGTGGGCGACGGGGCGTAGCGAACAACCGGACGGGTATCTGAAGGCGCTGTCAACGATCTGCCTCGCCGGGAAGAGCGCGGCGAGGCTTATCGTCTCGCTTCCCCGGCGACAAGCGCCCGGCTCAGAAGCTGTAGCTGAACTCGGTCAGCAGCCCGTAGCGGAACAGCGACCAGGGGTTCTGCCGGGTGATGTAATCCTGGCGCGAGAAGGACGGCGCCGTGTCGTAGTTGGGCGGATTGGCAATGTCGGAGTCGCTCGGATTGCCGATGGTCGCGCGGGCGAAGGTCGTGTCGGCGGTGCCCTGCAGGTACCAGGCGCGACCGCCGAGCTTGAGGTTGATGTGGTCGGTCGGGTGGAAGCCGACGAAGGCCTCCGCCATCGCGCCATAGCCCCAGCCGTCGACGGAGGTCGGCGAGGCCTGGATGCCGCCCACATTGATGATGCCGCCGGGCAGCATCGGGTTGTAGGTCGGCGCGCCGACCACCGAACCCAGCACGCCGTGGAGGTTGGCATAGGGGACCGCCGCGACTTCGCCGGTCAGGTCGACCATGCTGCCGAGGCGCGCCTGCCCCGAAAGCCCGACCCGCAGCATGTTGACCTCGACCTTGTTGGCGGTGCTGTCACCCGGAAAGCTGGTGGCGCCGGTGGTCGGGTCGTAGCCGATATCGGCGGCCGAGGTCGCGGTCGTGAAGCTGTTGAGCCCGCTCGTGGTCGAGGCGTTCGGCGAATCGTTCCAGTACATGTAGCCGACGAAGGGCCCGAGCTGGGCCGGGCTCTTGAAGTTGCCGAGCCAGGAGTAACCGAGATCGGCGCCGGCATAGCCGATATAGCCGCCGGTCAGCGAACCGCTGTCGAAGCCGGAATAGGTGCCGGAGGTCTTGAAGGAAAGCCCGCCGATGGCCTTCGCGTAGTAGCCGGTCGACTCGTCGTTGACCCGGCCGAAGATTTCCGCCGCGTGCGTATTGTCGTTCTCGGTCAGGGCCGGCAGTCCGCCGCCGATGCCGAAGCTCTGCGCGCCCCAGGAATACCAGTAGCGCGCCCCGAGCTGGTAATCGATCGGCCCTCCGACATCGCTGTTGGCCCAGTCCTCCTCGGAAAACCCCGAGCGCAGATCGCTGTCGGAGCCGAAGGCGTTGTCGGTCCAGTCGGCCGCGAGGGCGGGGCCGACAAGGGTCAAGGCGGCTGTGACGGCGGCCAGGCACGGGACCAAACGGGACATCGGCTACTCCGGCAGCAAGAGGTACGAACTGCCCCGTTTATGCTCCGTTAGGGTTAATGTTCCGCTAAGCGCCCTCCCCGGGCCGCGGGCCTTTGGGCGTCCAGCGCCAGGCGGCGCACACTCCGCTCGGTCAGCCAGCCGAAGCTCAGCCCGAGCGCGCCCCAGAGGACCGCCTGGATGCCCAGGGCGGCGACCCGAAAATTCCAGAGGAGGGTCGCGGGAAACGCCCCCGGCACTTCATCGACCGGCGGCAGGATGAGGCCGGCGACGGCCACCAGCGCGACGTAGGCGGCTCCGCCGGCGAGGACTGCGTTCCATGCGCCGAGCCGCGGCCAAAGGCTCCGCGCGAGGTTCAAGGCGGCAATCGCTGCCACGACCGAGATGGCGATCATACCGAAATAGAGGGCGGTGCGCAGGCCAAGGGTCTCGGCGTTGCCGACCGAGGGCGGGTTGGCGGGATATTTGAGGAACGGCACGAGGCCAATGGTGACGAAAGCGCCGGCCGCGAGCAGCGCCGCCGTCGCGCGGGGCCCGAGGCGCCCGACGCGGCCCCAGGCGAAAGCGAAGACGAGCGCAAAGATGCCGCCCATCGCGATCGAGAAAAGCATGGTGCCGGTGAAGAGGCCCCAGCTCGCCTGTATGGCGCGGCTCACGAGTTCGGGCTCGGGTGCTTCGCCCGCGGCCCGCGCGATCCCCTCCTCGACGGCAATCGCACCGTCGACAGAGGGCTCACCGAAAAACCTTGCGAAAAGGAAAACCAGAATGCCGGCGGCAAGCCCACACAGCATGCCGCGGATCAGAAAGCTCCGGGCCATGTGAGGCTCCCCTAGTGGCAGGGGAAGCCGAGGAGGTGCCGGCCATCATGGACGAATTCGTGTACGTACATGCCGGAAAAGAGTGCGGTCGCCCCCTGCTCCGCCCCGACGAAATAGAGGGCGATGAGAGCGAGGAGGCCGCCGAACGCCAGCCAGGGCCAGAGCTCGCGCAGCGGGATTGGGGTGGCGACGGGCGCCGACGGCGCCAGGGTGAGATCGGTCATGTGCACTCCTTGGGATTGCGCGTCCCGGTGGACAATGGAAACAGCCGTTGAGCGCTCTCGCGCCCAAGGCTCACGCGTCACGGCGGGTCTGGCTCCCCGGGCCCCAGGCCCCGGATACAGTGGCGCGACCGCGCCGGGTTTGCACCGGCTTCCAATCCGTGACGTCGCGTGCTCAGACTAGATCGGACTGCGCCGTTGTCAACGTCGCTCGGGGGGAACGATGCCGACGCGCCTGTTGCTGATTGCCCACGCGCCGACGGAAGCGACCCGCCGGGCCGCCTTTCCCCTCGACGAGACGATCGAGGAGCGTGCGGTCGGGGCGGCCCAGTCGCTCGCCGACCAGCTGTTCCGCGCCGACCGAATCTATTCCGCGCCCGAGCGGCGGGCGCGCGAGACGGCCGACGCTCTCGGGCTCGAGGCCGAGACGCAGATGCTGTTGGCCGACATCAATCTCGGACGCTGGCGGGGAAAGACCTTCGACGAGATGCTCGAAGAAGGGCCGGAGGCGATTGCCGGCTGGACGTCGAACCCCAAGAGCCGTCCGCATGGCGGGGAATCGGTCGAAGAACTCATCGCCCGTATCCGCCCCTGGCTCGATCACCAGCGCGAGGACGGGGGTCGGGTGATCGCGATCACGCATCCGGCGGTGATCCGCGCCGCGATCACCATCGCCCTCGGCGCCCCCGCGTCGAGCTTCTGGCGCATCGACGTGGCGCCGCTGTCGCGCGCCGAGCTTCGCTCGGACGGCCGCCGCTGGACGCTGCGCGCCATCGTGGCCGACTGAGCGCCCCGCCCTACTCCGCTGCCGTAGTGACGACTCGGGCGGGGCGCTGCGCGCGGATCTCCTCGGCCACCAGGAAGGCCATTTCGAGCGCCTGGCTGGCGTTGAGGCGAGGGTCGCAATAGGTGTGATAGCGGTCCTTGAGGCCCTCTTCGGTGATCGCCGAAAGCCCGCCCACGCACTCCGTCACGTCGTCGCCGGTCATTTCGATATGAATGCCGCCGGCATAGGTGCCCATTTGGCGGTGCACCTCGAAGAAGCCCCGCACCTCCGCGAGCACCCGGTCGAAGGGCCGCGTCTTGTAGCCGTTGGCCGCCTTGACCGTATTGCCGTGCATCGGATCCGAGCACCAGACCACCGTCCGGCCGGCCCGCGTCACCGCCTCGATCAGGCGCGGCAGGTGGTCCATGATCTTTTCCGCCCCGAACCGCCCGATGAGCGTGATGCGGCCCGGCTCGTCCGTGGGATTGAGGCGGTCGAGGAGGCGCAGCAGGTCGTCGGTCGCCAATGAGGGGCCGCACTTGATGCCGATGGGGTTGTTGATGCCCGAAAAATACTCGGCATGGGCGCCATCGGGCTGCCGGGTGCGGTCGCCGATCCAGAGCATGTGGCCGCTCGTCGCGTACCAGTCGTTGGTGATCGAGTCCCGCCGGGTCATCGCCTCCTCATAGCCGAGGAGAAGCGCCTCGTGGCTGGTGTAGAAGCGCGTTTCCCGCAGCGCCGGGGTGTTTTCGGGCGTGAGCCCCAGGGCGCGCATGAAATCAATGGCGTCGTCGATCTTTTTCGCCACCTCCTCGAAGCGCGGATAGGCGTTCGAGCCCTTCATGAAGCCCATCGTCCATTCATGCACGCGGGCGAGGTTGGCATAGCCACCCGTGGCAAAGGCGCGCAGCAGGTTGAGCGTTGCAGCCGACTGGCGGTAGGCGAGGAGCAGCCGCTCGGGATCGGGCAGGCGCGCCTCGGGCGTGAAGGCGATGTCGTTGATGATGTCGCCGCGATAGGAGGGGAGCGTCACCCCGTCGATCGTTTCCGTGTCGGCGGAGCGGGGTTTGGCGAACTGGCCGGCAATGCGACCGACCTTGACCACCGGCTTGCTCGCCGAGTGGGTGAGGATGACCGCCATCTGCAGGAAGACGCGGAAGAAGTCGCGGATGTGGTCGGCGCCGTGCTCGGCAAAGCTTTCGGCACAGTCGCCGCCCTGCAGCAGGAAAGCCCGGCCCGCCGCGACATCGGCGAGCTGCGTCTTGAGCTCGCGCGCTTCGCCGGCGAAAACCAGCGGCGGAAAACTCGCGAGCTGCTTTTCCACCGCCGCGAGCTTTGCCGCATCGGGATAGACGGGGACCTGGGAAATCGGCCGGTCGCGCCAGCTCCTGGGGGTCCAGCTGCTCATCGAATTCCTCCCGCAACCGGGCACTTGCACATGCTCGCGGTCTATCAAGGGGCGCGCCGGCGAACAAGCGCGATGTGGCCGGCCGCCCGTGGGGCGGCGGCGCCCGCCGGCGGATCGGCGACCGCCCCCGCCGGTTAACCCCTCCTTAACCGGCGGGGGCGTCTGGTTAACGAACCCTTACCGGCATTGAGTCGATGGCCATCACCCCGATCGCCGTATCGCCAAGTCTCGCCTCGGTGCTGAATGCGGCCGGGGACCGCAACGACGTCGACTTCGACTACCTGCTCAAAACGGCGATGCGGGAATCCCGCCTCAACCCCACGGCGAAAGCCGGCACGTCGTCGGCGACGGGGCTCTTCCAGTTCCTCGACAGCACGTGGCTGCAGGTGATGAAGAACCAGGGGCCGCGGCTCGGGTACCAGGCCTATGCCGACGCCATCACCCGGAAGGCCGACGGCGAATACGTCATCGCCGACCCCAAGATACGCGCGGAAGTTCTGAAGCTACGTGAGAATCCGCAAATCGCGGCGGATATGGCCGCGGCCTTCACCAAGGCCAATGGCGACTACCTCAAGGCGCGGTTCGGACGCATGCCGAGCCCCGGCGAACTCTACATCGCCCACTTCCTCGGGGCGCAGGGCGCCGAAAGGATGTTCAACGCGGGGCTCAAGAACCCGGACCAGATCGCCGCGAACCTTTTTCCGCGCGAGGCGGCGGCGAACAAGACGATCTTTTACGACCACGGCACGCCCCGGACCATCCGCCAGGTCTATAAAGCGCTCGTTGCCCAGCACGAAGGCCCGGCGGCGCTCCATGCGGGCTACGCCGCCCAGCAGATCGCGGCACAGCAATCCCCGCCG
>DASZTU010000182.1:0-9447 GCA_035547975.1 Devosiaceae bacterium
ACGCGGATGCCGTGCGGGATGACCTGCCGCCGCACGGTGTGGACGAAGGCCTGGATCGCGTGCTTGGAGGCCGTGTAGACCGGCTCCCACACGACGGGCACGAGGCCCGCGACCGAACTCGTCACGATGATGTCGCCGGTCTTGCGCTCGATCATGTGCGGCAGCACGGCGCGGATCGACCGGAAGGCGGCGTTGACGTTGAGGTTGAGCACGCGGTCCCAGACGTCGGGATCGCCGCTCCAGACTTCGCCCCCGACATACGCCCCGGCATTGGCGTGGAAGATGTCGAGCTGGCCGGCCTGGTCGAGGATCTGCGGCAGCATGGTCGCGACGCTTTCGGGGTCGGTGAGGTCGACGACCAGCGGAATGGCGTTGGGGCCCAGCCCGGCCGTCAATTCGCGCAGCCGGTCGGCGGCGCGGTCGACGAGGAAGACGCGCGCCCCCGCCTCCATCATGGCCTTTGCGCATTCAAGGCCGATCCCCGAGGCGGCGCCGGTCACGGCCGCGACTTTGTTTGCCAGTGGCTGGCTCATGGCAGTTTCTCTCACTGAGGTGCGGTTTGCCGGGCCCTGATCAGGCCCGGCCATGGCTGAGGCGCGAGCGACGCGCCAGGGAATCGACGATCACGGCGATGGCGAGAACCGCGCCGGTGATCATGTAGCGGAGCGAGGACGGCAGATCGAGCAGGGTCAGTCCGCTCGAGATCGACTGGATGACGATGATGCCGAGCAGCGCCGAATAGGCGCTGCCACGGCCGCCGAAGAGGCTCGTGCCGCCTATGACCGCGGCGGCGATGGCGTCAAGGTTGACGTCCCCGGTGCCCGCCTGCTGGCTCGCCGAGGCGAGCCGCGCGGCCGAAAGCACGCCGCCGAGCGCGGCGAGGCCCGCGCAGAGCACAAAGGCGCTGGAATAGATCGCGTCGACCTTGATGCCGGCGCGCCGCGCCGCCTCCCGGTTGCCGCCGATGGCAGTCATCGAGCGGCCCCATTTGGTGCGCGTCAGGGCGTAGTTGAGGGCGACCGTCAGCGCCACGAAGAGCGCAAACATCCACGGCACGCCGCGATCGAGATTGAGGTAATAGACGAGGAATTCGAGGGCCACGACGAGCGCGATCGCGGCGAGGACGAACTGCCAGGCCGGAGGGGCGGAAAGGCCCGCGGCACGGCGCCGGTTCGCCGTTCGCCAGCCGACGATGAGCGTCACCAGACCCGGCAGCAGCGCCAGAAGGTAGGAGAGCGGCCGCGGCACGACCATCAACTGGCCGAAGCTCACCAGTCCCGAGCCATAGGGGAGGTTGATCGACCCCGTGTCGCCGAGTAGATAGAGCTGCAACCCGAGGGCCGCCAGGAGCCCCGCGAGGGTCGAGATGAAGCTCGGCATCCCGAGCCAGTTGAAGAGCAGGGCATAGACGTAGCCGATGGCGCCGCCGACCACCACGGCGGCGGGAACCGCGAGCCAGACGGGCCAGCCGGAATTGACCCAGAGCACGCCGACAATGGCCGAGGCGAGGCCGGAAACCGAGCCAACCGAGAGATCGATCTCGCCCACCATCAGCACGCAGACGATGCCGAGGGAAATCACCCCGACGGTCGAGGAATCGAACAGCAGGTTGACGAGATTGTTGGCGCCGAGAAAGACGCTGTTGAGGCTCTGGAACACCGTCCAGATGACGATGAGGCCCACGATGACCGGCAGGGAGCCGAGATCGCCGGAGCGCACCCGGTCGAAGAAGCCGCGCAGCGTGCCCGAGACGCTCTCGTCCTGGCGGAGGCGCGCGTCTTGCCGGTCGATGGGCGAGGGCTCGGCCGCTGCGGGCTTCTCGTCGAGGTCGCTGCTCATGGCCGCGCGCCCTCCTCGCTCTGGCGATGGCGGCGCCCGGCGCGCCGCGACACCGCGTTGTCGGACGCACCGGTGATGGCGCTGACCAGTTCCTCGTTCGACGCGTCGGGATAGAAGACGCCGTTGTTGCGGCCGAGGCGCAGGACCACGATGCGGTCGGCGACCGCCCGGACGTCCTCCATGTTGTGGCTGATCATGACCACACCCAGCCCGCGGTCGCGCACGCGCTCGATGAGGTCGAGCACCTCGGCCGTCTGCGCGACGCCGAGCGCGGCCGTCGGCTCGTCGAGGAGGATCAGCTTGGGCTCGAGGAGAAGCGAGCGCGCGATGGCCACGGTCTGCCGCTGCCCGCCCGAGAGCGAGGCCACGACCTCGCGGACGCTCGGGATGCGGGCGGAGAGCTCATTGAGCAGCGTCCAGGCCCGTAGCTCCATGGCGACCTCGTCGAGCTGGATGGGCTTGAGCTCGCGGCCGAGAAAGATGTTGGCGACGACGTCGAGGTTTTCGCAGAGGGCCAGATCCTGGAACACCGTGGCGATCCCGAGCTCGAGCGCGTCGCCCGGGCTCGCAAGGGTCACGGGCCGGCCCTGAAAGAAGATTTCGCCGGCGCTCGGCTGGTGCACGCCCGCGAGAATCTTGACCAGCGTCGACTTGCCTGCGCCGTTGTCGCCGACGAGGGCGACCACTTCCCCGGCGTGGACGTCGAGCTCGATGTCCGAAAGGGCCGAGATCGCGCCGAAATGCTTGGAGATGCCCCTCAGGCTGAGCACCGGCGCGGTGGCCCGAACCTGATCTTCACTGGTGGATTGCGGCATGGCCTCAGATCCTCTTTGAATGGCGCATCATACAGCCGTCGGCCCGGCTGTACCTCGCGCACCGGAATAGTCGCCGGCCAATGCGAGCTCGACTCACTGGCCGGTAAAGGGTCCCTCACCCGGATTGCTCACGCAATCCGACCTCTCCCCCATAGGGGGAGGCGAAGCCACGGCACAGCTTTGCCGCATCCCACCTCTCCCTTCAGGGAAGAGGTCGCCGCGGAGCGGCGGGTGAGGGGACCTTGCGGGAGCCCGCCCGGCCGAACCGAAGCGGGCTCCCTCTGCCCTGGGGGAGGTCAGGGCGTAAGGCCGAGCTTCTTGCAGCCCTCGACGTAGGGACCGGTGCACAGGACCGATGCCGGCTCGATCGGCTTGCCGTTGATCTCTTTGTCGACGATCTCGGCCTTGAGGTTCTCGGCGGTCACCACGACCGGCGTGAAGAGCTTGGTCGGGGTGTCGAAGAGCGTCGAATCCGCCTTCGGCGTCTCGCCGCTCAGCAGCTGGACGGCGACGTCGGCGGCGGCCGCCGCGACGATCTCGCTGGGCTTGACGATGGTGTTGTACTGGTCCCCGGCGATGATGAGCTGGAGGCCGGCGATGGTCGCGTCGTTGCCGGTCACGGGAGGCACCGGATTGACGCCGGCGGCCTTGAAGGCCGCGACGGCGGCACCGCCGGTGCCGTCATTGGCCGCGACCACGCCCACGATCTGCTTGCCGAAGCGCGTGATCTGGCCGCTCACCCACTGCTGGGCCTTGGGCGGCGCCCAGTCGGGGGTATCGAACTCGGCGAGGGTCTTGTAGCCGCTGTCGGCAAGGCCTTCGTGGATGCCCTTCTTGATGAGCCCGGCGGCGGCATCGGTGGGCGACCCGTTGACCTCGAGCAGGCCGCCATCGGTGGTCGGCACATTGGAGGCCTTGAGGTGCTGGACGAGCGACTGGGCGATGGCCTTGCCGATCGCCTCGTTGTCGAAGGAGACGTAGTAGTCCGCCTTGGCCGAGGGGATCGGGCGGTCATAGGCGATGACCTTGATGCCCTGCGACTGGGCCTGCTGGACGAGCGAGGCGGCGGCCGTCGAGTCGACGGGGTCGATGACGATGGCCTTCGCCCCCTGCGAGATCACGGAATTGAACTGCTGCTGCTGGCGGGCCGCATCGCCATTGGCATTCTGGTAGAGCACCTTGCAGGTGGAACAAAGCTTCTGCATCTCGGCCACGAAGCCGGGACGGTCATGCTCCTCGTAGCGCGTCGAGGCCTCGTCGGGCATCAGGAAGGCGACGGACACGTTGCTGAGGGTGGTGGCCTCGGCGGCGGTCGCGGTGCCGGTGCCGAAGAGGCTCGCGGCGAGCAGTGCGGCGACGGATAACCCTGTCACTTTGTGCATTCGATCTACTCCATCTGGGACAAATGATGCTGGGTGCCGGAGCTTCGGTTGCGCTCCGGCGGGCCGGGTTCCTGCGGGTTCCGGCTTCTGGGCGGACCTGGCCGGAACCCCTTTGGGTGTGCCTTCTTTCGAAAAATGCTGTTCCTTCGCGCTGCCACAAGGGCACCGCGTCAACGTGTCATCGACTGTCTGGCTCCTCTCCTCCTCGATCGGGTGGCGGCCTCACGCCGCTCTCTGGTTCTCTGCCAGCAATGCCCTGAAGCGCGAGGGCGACATGCCCTTCTGCGCCAGGAACTGGCGGTTGAAATTGGACAGGTTGTTGTAGCCGGCGAGGAAGCAGATCTCGGTGATCGACTCGTGGCCTTCGCTCATCAGCAGCTGGCAGGCGAGGTTGATCCGCAGCCGGTTGACGTATTGCACCAGCGACATGCCGGTGTGGCGCTTGAAGCTGCGCGAGAACGAGCTCGGGCTGTGCCCGGCGATCGCGGCGAGGTCCGCTTCGGTGAACGGCTCCGTCAGATGGCAATTGATGTAGGCGAGCGCCTTGTTGACCCCGGCCGACATGAAGCCCGATGGATCGGGCAGGTAGCTGGCGCTGGCGAGGGTCCTGACGTCGGCGGCGCGGCTCAGCACACCCATGATGGCGACGAAGAGCTCGATGCGGCGGGCACCGCGGGCTTCGACCAGCTCCTCGAGCATCGGCCCCACCGCCGCTGCCGTCTGCGGCGAGAACAGGGCGCCGCGCCGGCTGAGTTCGAGCGTCTCCGACCAGCTCGAAAGCTCGGGAAAGACCTCCGCGGCGGCGCCGATGAAATGCTGGGTAAACTGCACGATGCGCCCGCGCAGCGGGACGGTCTCGCCGGGCGGCAGGTCGCTGACCCAGTTGTGCGGCAGATTGGGGCCGGTCAGGACCAGGTTGCCCGGCGCGAACTCGCCGATGAAATCGCCGACGAAGTAGCGGCCCGTCGTCGCCACCACATGGTGAAGCTCGTACTCGGGATGAAAGTGCCAGCGCACCGTGTGGTAGGGGTAGCCGTGCGACCAGGCCTTGAAGGACTCGCCGCGCCGGATCTGCACCAGTTCCAGATCAGGTTTCACCTTACCTCCCGCCCCCGCTCCACGGAGGTCGTCTTCGGTGGGGCAAATTCACCCGCTCGTTGATCAGAAATTAGGCAGCCGCTCGGCGCGAGGCCACCAACGGCTGCACAGCCCGCCGATACTTTTTTGACAATTTTGCCGCCGCTTCTAGCGGAAAGGAGGGCCACAGGGCCGTTTTCGCGGGGGCGGGGCGGGCGACGGATGCTCGCCGGCCCACGCAAAAGCTCCCGTTCCGACCGGGTCGAAACGGGAGCTCCAGGGCTTGCGGGATCGATAGATCCGCCGTGCCTCAGGCCGCGGCGAGGTTTGGCGCGGCGGCGGGCGCGCTCTCGCGCGAGGCCGAGACGGCCAGCCAGACCATCCACAGGAGACCCAGGACCCAGCCGGCGACGATGGCGAGCGACTGCGCCGGGGCAAACCCTTCGGTGCCGGCGATCCAGCCCTGGGCCAGGTAGGCGATGCCGCTCAGCCCGATGAGCAGCGCGAGGATGGCGGAGAAGCGGGCGGTCATCGCCACGCCGGCGGCGGAGAGGAGCAAGGCGAGGCCGAGGGCGAAATCGTGGTAGCTCCGCATCCCCCATTCGAGCCAGCGGACCGCCTCGGCGGCGGCGAAGCGGGCGGCCTTCTCGGCCTCGGGGGCACTGGCCCAGGCGTTCACCGCCTGCTTCAGTGCCACGCCGTCGACCGCCTGGAGGGCGGCGTAGAGGGCGAGCGCCGCTACCGCCGCCCCTGCCCCGATGCGCGCCATCCAGTTCGCGCCCGGCCGGCTGCCTGCGACGGCGAGATTGAGCGCAAACAGGCCGGCGATCATGATCGCCATGCTCAGGAACTGCCCGAGGTGGACGGCGGTCCAGATGGCGTTTTCGGCGTAGGTCGAAAAGATCGCGTGGTGGTTGTTGGCGTCCCCACCGGCGTGAAGCAGCGTGACGCCGACGTAGGAGAGCTGCCCCAGGAGCAGCAGCGAGATCGGAAGGCGCAGGGAGGCGCGCGCGGCGGTCTGGTCGTTCATTTTCAAAGTCCCCAAAAAGCTAAGTGGTTGAGCAGTCGATCAGTTCGGATCAGCGGACGACGTCGAAGTGCATCATCATTCCCGCCGCGTGGTGCTCGAGGATGTGGCAATGTCCCATCCACGAGCCCGGGCGGTCATCGGGCAGCCAGGCGATCTTCACCCGGCCGAGGGGCGGCACGTGCACCGTATCCTCCCAGGAGCGGTAGGCCGGCGGCCTGCCGTTGACGGTCAGCACCTGGAAGAAGAAGCCGTGCAGGTGGAACGGGTGGTCCATCGGGGTGCGGTTGACGATCTCCCACACCTGAAGCTCGCCCACATGCACGGCCTCGCCGTGGTGATGGCGCTCGCCGTTGACGGCAAAGTCCCAGCCGCGCCGGAGGCTGGGGCCGCCCGAGAGGAAGACCTGCCGGTTGGCTTTCGCCTCCGTCGGGGCCAGGACCTCGATGGTGCGCAGCCGCTCGGGGATGCGGGCCACGCTCGGGCGGGCGGCACCCACCTCGACGAAGCCATAGGCATGGGCCTGCCGCGACATGAATCCCGTGGTTCGCCGCGACTGGATTTCGATGCGCTGCCCCGCCTCGAGGGGGCCGACGACGATCTCCACCCGGTCCGCCGGCGCCAGCTGCACTTCGGTTGCGGACACCGGCCGCTCGATGAGCCCGCCGTCGCTGCCGATGATGCGGAAGGGCAGACCACCGAGCGAGAAATTGACGTAGCGGGCGCTCGACACGTTCACCAGCCGCCACCGCTCGACCTGTCCGGCGGCCACCTCGAAGGTCGGCTGGACGCGGCCATTGAGGAGCCGCACATTGCCCTGCCGGCCATTGTGGCGTTCGCGAAGGCCGCCCGGCGGGGCAATGGCGCCGCGCTTGTCGACCTCTACGTCGTCGAACACGAGGACACGCTCGCGATCCACGACCGGCTCGTCATCGCCGCGGACGACCAGCACGCCGTAGAGCCCGCGCTCGAGCTGCACCGTCTCGTTGGTGTGCGGGTGGTACCAGAACGTCCCCGCATCGGGCAGGGCGAAGCGGTACTCGAAGCGACCGCCCGGCGGCACCACCTGCTGCACCGCCTCGGTGCCGTCCATCGGCGCCGGTAGCCTCAGGCCGTGCCAGTGGATGGTGGTCGGCTCGGCGAGGCGATTGGTCAGCCGCACGACGAGCGTATCGCCCTGGCGCGCCTCGATGGTCGGGCCGGGCACGGTCGCGTTGTAGGACCAGCCGTCGAGCGGCTCGAACTTTTCGCCAATGTCCCAGGGATGGGGGGCCGCCTCGAGGTCGACCACGACCTCCCGTCCGGATTCGGCGATGAGCGGTGTAAACGCATATTCCTCCGCGTCGAAGCGCGGCTGCACTTGGCAGTGACTGTCCATGTTCCCCTCGAGCAAATGCTTGCGAATGACTTGCGGGATCGCCCCGCCGATATTCGCAAGACTTACGGGAAAGCGGCCGGCGGCGATTGAACCTCGCCACCGATCTTCTTGAACAAGCCTGCTGTCCTGTTGAACGAACCTGCTATCGGCGCAGCGGGGCTGGGGCCGGCAGATCAAAGGGCGAGGGAATTTCGAAGAACGCGCCCCGCATCATCACCGACGGGGCAAGCCCGAACATCTGATAAAACGTCCGGGTGAGGTGGGCGGCATCGGCGAAGCCCGCCTCGTGCGCCGCGGCCGAAATCGTGCCCTCGCGCCCGATGACCAGCATCGCCCGTGCGAGCTTGCGCCACAGCATGTAGTGGCGGAACGGCAGGCCCACCTGCTGCTTGAACAGATGGGCGAAGCGGCTGGGCGACAGGAACGCCATGGCCGCGGCCGTGTCGATCGAAATGCGCAGGTCATCGGCCTCCCGAATGGCCGCGAGAACCCTCGTGACGCGCTTGTCGAGCCGACGGCTCGGCGGCGCGCCGGCGCACATCGCCTGGACGCAGTGACGCACCAGCGCCGCGACCTCGAGCGCTTCGAGCGGCCGCTCGAGGAAGGTCCTCAGTTCGCCGATGCACGCGGCGAGCCGCGCCTGCGGCACGACGGTGATGTCGTCGCGCAGCGAGGTTTTGAGCCAAACGCCTTCGGAGGATTCCGGATCGATCAGGATCAGGGCGCCGGTCGCCCCGTTGCCATCGTAGGAGTGGATGACGTCGGGGCGCACGATCACGCCCGAAGCCATCTGCCAGTCGCCCTCTTCGCCGCGCATCCCGACCGTGCCGTCGATCGCGACGACGATCTGGATGGCGTGATGCTGATGCGGCGGCACGATGCCCCGGACCTGGCCGAGCGCCATGAAGCCGCCGTCCCAGAGATACCAGTCCGGGGCGACCGACCAGCGCGGCCGCACCGCCTCCTCAGCGGCAGCCCCTTCATTCGCCGACATCAGCAGACTCGTTCAAGGAAGCCGACATCCTCGTTCAATCGTCTCGCCGGGTGAATTTGCTAGGGTCCGGCTCCCCACCCACCCACGATTCATGGACTCGCCGCGTGACAAGCGCAATCCCACTGAAGCTCCCGGGCGCGGGGATCGGCGCGGCCCGAGGCCGGTTCGCGGGTCCGCTTGCGGCAGGGGCGAGATGAATTCTTGGGTCGATATCGTCGTTGCGGGGCGGGACGACGAAGCCGTGACGGACGCAGCGCTCGGGCTACTGCGGCAGGGCCGACGCGTGCTCGTGGTTCTCGGCGAGGGGACGCCCGGCCGCGCGCTTCGCCTGCGTCGACACCTTCTCGAGGCGTCGGGTGCCGGGAGCCGCCAGCTGATGGTGATGACGCATGCGGAAGTCGTCTGCGTCGCGGGGACCGCGCGCGTCGAGGCCGTGGTCATCCGTCACTCCCGCAGCGGGCGACTGAGCGCGGTCAATACCGGCGCCTTCATCCGCGTCCCGGAAGGCCCGACACCCTCATGGTGAGGTGCGAGCGCAGCGAGCCTCGAACCATGAGGCCCCAACCGCAGCGCCGGCCCTCTCCCTCCCCCTTGCGGGGAGGGGTCAGGGGTGGGGGTGGGGGTGGCCAGTTGCGACCGGGTCGGAATGCGATTTGGCGGATGGTTTTCTTGGCTAAGATGGATTCCCGCTTGCGCGGGAATGACGCCGAGAGTGCGGCCCGAAGGCCTTCCCCACCCCCCTCATGGTGAGGTGCGCGCGCCGCGAGCCTCGAACCATAAGGCCCAAACCGCAGCGCCGGCCCTCTCCCTCCCCCTTGCGGGGAGGGGTCATGGGTGGCGGTGGACATGAGCACGGGGCGCGGAGTGGGAGGAGGCGCGGCTTGAGACGGAGGCGATTCCCGGGAGCGGTGGTGCCGGAGCGGCGGGTTTTCGTG
>DASZTU010000183.1:0-4034 GCA_035547975.1 Devosiaceae bacterium
CGCCTCGCGCCGTCAGCATGATGATCGGCACGGCGGAATCGGCGCGGACGCGGCGGCAGATGGCGAAGCCGTCCTCACCCGGCAGCATGATGTCGAGGACCATGAGATCGGGATAGCCGCGCGACAGCACCAGTCGATCGAGCGCCGCCCCGCCATCCGCACCCTCGACGCGAAATCCCTCGCGTTCGAGCCGCGCCGTCAGCAGGCGGCGGATTTCGATGTCGTCCTCGACGATGGCGATGCGGGGATGGTTGGCGAGCATGGCGGAAAGTCTAGCAGCGACGCAGAACCTCTCAAGCGCCGCCGCTTCTCGGTCACAAAATGCAACAAAACCCGCCCAGCGCGCAAAACCACGGCAAACCAGGAGGGCGATGCTTTCCCCCGGTACAACGGAAGGGATCGCCCCCATGGCACTCAAAACGCTCGCCCTCGGCTTGGCTGCGAGCCTCGCCTTCGCAGCCCCTGCCCTCGCCTATGAGAGGCACGGCACCATCACCTTCGACTCGCGCTTCGGCAGCGGCACCAGCACTTTTTCGGAGGCATACGACCCCGAAGCGGGAACGTTCTCGCGCACAGGCAAGATCGCCCTCGATAGAAACCGCACCATCACCTACTCGCTCGCCGGAACCTGTCGGCAGCCGCCGACGACCTGCAGCTTCAGCGGCAGCGCGGTCGGGCCGTTCGGCGGCAAGTGGCGCGTTGAAGGCACCCTCGAGCGCGATCACGGGAAGCGTCACCTCGTCGGCAGCCTGACCGGGCCCGACGGTAAATCCATCACGTTCGACCGCGAGCTCGCCGGAAGGGAGAGCCTCATGCGCACACTGCTGCAGTCCGGAGGGGCGGACAAATGAAGGCGACCGCTCTTGCATTGGCCCTGCTCATCGGCCTTTTCACCACGGCGGCAGTGAGTGCCGCGGAGATCCCTGTCGTCTCGACCAGCCCCGTCAACCTGCGCGCGGGACCTGGCGTCAATTTTCCGGTCGTGGTCCGCCTGCCATCGGGCGCGCCACTCGTGCTGCATGGTTGCGTCGAGGGATATGCCTGGTGCGACGTGTCGTGGGGTGCCGAGCGCGGCTGGCTCGCCTCAGCCTATCTCGGCCGCATGTATCGCGGCGCCCCGGTCGCCCTCACCGCAGCGGCCGCGGCCCGCCTCGGCATCGCCATCGTGGCTTTCGACGCCGGATACTGGCACCGCTACTACCTCGGCCGGCCGTGGTTCCCGCGCTGGCGCTACTATCACCGCTGGTGGTAGCCCGAGGTGCCCGCACGGCCGCCGGCGCGAGGAGGGCGTCGGGGAGAGCTTCAGCCCCTGCCGAAGCGGCGTGCCGGCCGGCCTTCGACGCCCAGGCCAGCGAGGACGAAGACGCTTCCCTCGTGCGGCCGGGCGGCCCGTTCTTCGGCCGACATGCCGAAGCACGACGAGGTCACGAACAGCCGGTCGAGGTCCGGCCCCCCGAACGTGCAGCTCGTGGGAGAGCTGCACGGCAGCTCGACCACGCGGTCGACGCGCCCGTCGGGGGTGATCCGGGCCAAAGCGGCGCCGCCGACCACCCGGCAGTTCCAGACGAAGCCATCGGCGTCCATGGTCGAGCCGTCCGGCAGCCCGCGCTCGATCGGCGGCGTGAAGGGCCGCCGATTGACGAGGCGGTCGCCCGCGACATCGTAGACGAAGAGCGCGTTCTCCATCGTGTCGGCGGTGACGAACCGGCCATCCTCGAGCCAGCACATCGTGTTGGTGATGGCGAAAACATCGTCGGAAAGGCGGCTCACCGCGCCCTCGGGCGAAACGCGGTAGAGCCTCCCCTTCGCTCCCTCGATGGGCTTGGGCGAATTGTCCGGGAAGATGTTGTTCTCCATCGTCCCCACCCAATAGCTGCCGTCAGGTGCAACCTGCCCTTCATTGAGCCGATTGTCCGGAAGCTCGGGTTCGACTTCCGCCAGCGCCGAGAATTCCTGCTCCCCATCCCAGAAGACGACACGCTTCGTGAGCCCGACGATCAGCCGGCCATCAGCGCAAAGGCCGATCGAGGTCGGGCGCTCGTCCATCGGCAGGACCCGGTGCTCGCCGCTCGCGAGGACAAACCGGTTGAGGCGTGAGCCGACGATATCGACCCAGAACAGGGCCTCCCGGCGTTCGTCCCAGGTGATCGATTCCCCGACGATGTCGCCGGAATCGAGAAGCAGTTCAGCGGTGCTCATGTCTTTGTCTCGCTGACGGTGAAACGCGCGGAGGCACTCGTCTTCTCGCCCGGCTCGAGCACGACGAGCCCGTTGGCTTCGGGGCCGCCCGGCAGGTTGAAGGCATCGACCGGGTGCGAGACCGGCTCGAAGCAGAAGAAATCCGCGTCGGCGCCCGGCGAATAGATGATCGCCGTTGAGAGATTGGGGGAGGCGGTGATCTCGAGGCGGAGCCGCCGCCCGGGCCAGGCGACCCGGGCCGTCCCGCTCCACCCAACGAAGCCGTTGTTGATGAAGCCGGATGGCAGCGGCTTGGGTATTGAAAAATCCCATTCGGGCGGGATCGCAACCGGCGCGCTGCCCGCCGGCAGATGCCGCCCATCCTCGAGCCAGACCTGGCGCGCCGGCGCAAAGAGGGTCGTGTCCGCCTCGCGCACCAGCCAGGGATGGAACCCCAGCCCATAAGGCAGCGGCGCGTCCGCGCGGTTGGTAACCTCGAGGGCCATGCTCAGCGCGCCCTCGCCGAGGGCGTAGGTCAAGAGGGCCAGATAGCGATAGGGCCCGGGTCCCTCCGACTCGAGCCGCAGGCGCACCGATCGGCCATCGCGCTCCACCACGTCCCAAACCGAGGAGAACCCGTTCCCGTGAATGGGAAAGGGCTCGCCGGCAAGGTTGGGTGCGAGCTCGTAGCGGCGGCCGCGAAAGCTGAAGCCACCGCCGGAAACCCGGTTCGACCAGGGAACGAGGACGTTCGAGGCCAGCCGGAATGGCGCTGTTTCACCGTCCCCGGTTTCCGGACGGAAAACCGGTTCCCGCCGGTCGCCCCGCACGAGGTCGAAGCGGCCGACGGCGCCCCCCTGCCCCGGCCTTATCGTGGCGCGCAGCGATCCCTCGGCAAGCGCGATGCCCTCGGCCATCAGAAGCCGCCGTCGACGGGAATGTTCTGCCCGGTGATCATGTCGGAGGCAGGCGAAACGAGAAACAGCACCACCTCCGCAATGTCGGCCGGGGTGATGCGTGTCTTGAGGCACTGGTTCTCGAGCACCCAGGCGTTGTACTCGGCCAGCCGGTCGCCGAAGACACGCTCCTCGGCCTCGGAAACGACGGCGCCCGGCGCGATCGCGTTGACACGTATGCCGAATGGCCCGAGCTCGCGGGCCAGCGACTTGGTGAGGCCGAGCAGCGCCGATTTGGAGACCACGTAGGGGACATAGCCGTCCCAGCGGCCGTTCTGCGTCACCGAGCAGAAGTTGACGATCTTGCCGTAGCCCTTTTCCTTCATCGAAGGCGCCACCGCCCGCGCCAGCGCGAAGCCGGCCGACGAATTGACCCTGACCTGCATCTCGTACTCGTCGAGCGAAAAACTCTCGAACGGCCGGTTGACGATATGGGCGGCGTTGTTGATCAGGATGTCGATGCCGCCCCAATCCTCTGCGAAACGCCTGGCGGTCGCTTCACTTGCCGCAAGGTCGTTGAGGTCTTGCCCGATATAGGCGACCCGATGCCCGAAGGATTTCTCGAGCTCAGCGGCGAAGGCCTCGCCATCGGCGTGACCCGGCCGGTCGAGCAGCAGCATGTTCGCGCCCGCCCGGCTCAGCCGCTCGGCCTGCGCCCGGCCGAGCGTTCCGAGCGCGCCGGTGAGCAGCACTGTCTTGCCCGCAATCTCCGTCATCGCACCCTCACATGCTCTTGCGCCGGATGACCGCGAAGCGCTTGTCGAGGTCCGGCATCAGCTCGAGCCCGAGACCCGGCGCCCGGCCAACCGAAATCTGTCCGTTCTCGACCGTCGGGAGGCTGGTCACGAGGTCGCGGTACCAGGTCTTGTAGTAGGCCCGCACGCTCTCCTGGAACATCGC
>DASZTU010000184.1:0-16248 GCA_035547975.1 Devosiaceae bacterium
ATGGCGTCGTAGCGGGCAAGGGTCAGGCTGTCGATGACGAGGTGGTCTTCGGTGAAGCCATCGGGCGTCCGGTAGTCGGCATAACCCTGCCGATGTTCGACCCAGAGCAGCCGGTCGATGTTCCGGCGCGCCTCGGCCGCCGCTGCCCTGCAGCGGGCGGCCAGTGCCGGATCGTGCATCGCGCCGAGCGCGGCGACGGCGTCGAGCGCGCCGACCCAGAGGCCGAGGTCGTAGCTGACGAGGCCCTCGCGAAACACGTTGTCCGCCCAGTCGCGGTCGTTGCGCGGCTTGAGCGGCAGCCCGTCCGGCCCGGCGAGGCGGAAGTAGCGCTCGACGATGGCGGTGACGACCGGCCAGTGCCGCGCCGCTTCGGCGGCATCACAGGTCTCGCGCACGTAGTCGCCGAGCGCCAGGACGAAGAAGAGCGGGCTGTCGAAATGATCGCTCCACCAGTCCTCGGGGCGCAGGTGGTGCTCCTTGTAGCGGTCGGGGTGCTGAATGAACTGACGCCAGGCGCTCGACTGGGCCGGGCCAGAAAGGATCACCCCGCTCGGCGCCTCGCCGTCCGGCTGGACGCCCCTGGCGAGCACGCGCAACTGCTCGCGCACCGCCTCGGGGGCGAGTTTCAGGAGCGGCTGCAGCGTCCAGTAGCCGTCGCGGAAATAGGTGCGCGCCGGGGAGCTATAGGCCTGCCCGGCGGCAAGACCGGCGAACGCGCCATTCTCGTCGTGACGGATGCTCGAGAGCGCCGCATGTACGCCCTGGATGACCATGGTGCGCAGGATTGGGTCCGCCGCCGGCATCAGGTCGCAGCGCCGCGCATATTCATCCGCCTCGGCGATGATGGCCGCGGCCGGCAGGGCGAGGCCCCGCTGCGCCTCGTCGTACCCGGCGCCGAGCGCGATCAGCAGGTCCTCGCCGCGCTCTTCGACCAGCATCAGGCCCCAGGGAAGCTCCATGCGCCGGACCCCGCCTGCCCTTGACCAGACCGGACGCGCATCGGCTTTGGCGATGTCGTGCCAGCGGGCGCAGCGGCGGGCGGGATGAATGCGGAGGAGGGTCGCGCCGCGGATCAGCATCACCGGGGCCGATTGCGCCACGTGAACGCCGCCCTTCTGGCCGAGGACGCGGTTGGGGCCATAGACATAGGGCCCGGCGAGCGGGCTGAAGCGCACGCGCCCGAGCCGGCCCACGCCCCAGAGCGAAAGATCGGCGAGGCCGTCGGGGCGCACATCGGCCTGAAGGCGCGGGGCCATCACCGGCAGCAGCACCGGCTCGCGAGCGAGAAGGGCGCCGTCGGCCCGTGGCGTCAGCACGGGGTCGCCCCGCCGGCCGAAGAAGGCGACGCCGCATGGCGGGCCGGCAGACCGTTCGTGACCCACACCGCAACCATCACGCAACCGTCGCCATTCGCCGCTCCTGTCCGAAACCGAGACAGTCATCGCCCGCTGAGCCAGTGTGAGGACAGTTCTCGGGCTATGTCAAGAAGCTGGACGAATGCGGCTGACCAGTGCGCGGTTTCGGGAAGAGTCTGGCTTGTCAGGTCCCGTTCCTGCTTGTAAATCTGACCTCATTCGTCAGGGTGCCTGACAAATGGAAGCGCCATGGTTGCCGAGCCCACCGACACCCCGGTTGCGCGCCAGATTTCCACCCATGCGGTGACGCAGGCCATCCTTTCGGCGGGGCCGACTTCGCGGGCCGATCTCGCCAAGCGCACCGGGCTTTCCAAGCAGACCATTTCCGACGTGGTGCGCGCGCTCGAGGACGAGGGCTGGCTGAGGCCGCTCGGGCGGACCAGCGGCAAGCCGGGCCGGAGCGCCATTCTCTACGAAATCAACGCCGGGGCGTCGCTTTGCGCCGTGATCGATCTCGGCGGCACCAAGGTCAGCGTGGCGATCGGCGACCTTTTGGGAGACATCCTCGCCGAAGGGCTGGAGGAGACCGATCCGCGGGGCGGGCGCCACGTCGTCGACCAGATCGCGCGCCAGGTCCGGGACCTGAGCAACCGCGTCGGCCTTGCGCAGGGGGCGCTGCGGCTCGCCGTGCTCGGCACGCCCGGCGTCTTTCATCCGGAAACCGGCCGCATCGAGGTTGCGCCGAACGTTCCCGGCCTTGGGGAGATCGACGTGCCGCAACTGCTGCGCGCGGAGATCGGCGCCCGGGTCGTGATCGAAAACGACGTGAACCTTGCGGCGCGCGGCGAACAGTGGCGCGGCCACGGGGCGGGGATGCGCAATTTCGTCTTCATCGCGCTCGGCACCGGGATCGGCATGGGGATCATCGCCGACGGGCGGCTGCTGCGCGGCGCGCGGGGGGCCGCCGGGGAGATCGGCTACCTGCCGATCGGCGGCGACCCCTACAACCCCGCGGGCTTTGCGCTCGGAACGCTCGAAACGGCTGTCGGCAGCGTTGCGATCGCGGAGCGCTATGCCGGTTATGGCGGCCGGCCCGGAACGGTGGTGCGCGATATTTTCGGCGCGCTGGGGCTGGGGGATGGCGCGGCCGCCGCGAGCCTCGAGGAAACCGCGCGGCTCCTGGCGCCGGCCATCGCGGCCGTCGCCGCGACGCTCGACCCGCAGGTGGTGATCCTCGGCGGCAGCATCGGGGCGCGGCCGGAAATGCTCGACCTCATCCGGCGCTACCTGCCGCGCTGCACACCCTATCCGCCGCCGGTCGAAATCAGCGTGCTCGGCAGCCGCGCAACGCTCATCGGGGCGCTCGCGGTCGCGGTCGAGCGGATGCACGACGAGCTTTTCGGCGTGGCGCTGACGGCCGGGGCGGCGGCGCCGGGGGCCCGGCCGCCGGCGTGAGCGTCAAAGCGGCCGCCAGCCGCGTCGGCGCGGCGGTGGTCAACCGGGATTTGGCGGCCGCGGCTTGATCGGGACGGGCGGCAACGCTAGGAGAGCCTGCCCCCGGCGCCGACGCCGGGGCACGGTGGGCCTGTAGCTCAATGGTTAGAGCCGACCGCTCATAACGGTCTGGTTGCAGGTTCGAGTCCTGCCGGGCCCACCAAAACAGCTGCACTCTCAGGCGGTTAGGAGGATTCGCCGGTGTCTTTGCCGGCCGGGCTTCGCCGCCTTTGAATTTCTGCCCGAACATCGTTCAGAGCCTCAAGCGTGGATGCGTTTTCGCCCGGCGCACGATCCGCGGTCCACTCCTGCAGCGCCAATCGAAGGGCGTCGGCCGCTTCCTCGAGCCGTTCGATCTTGTCTCCGCGCTCGCCTATCAGCCGCAGGGCATGGCCGAGATTGGCCTGGAGCGGCGCCCAGTTGTCTGGCTCCCGCTCGCGCGTCCACACCCCGAGCGCCAGCCGGTAAGCCGCCGCCGCTTCCTCCAGCCGCTCCGTGCCGCCCCCGCGCTCGCCAATTCTCCGCAGGGCATGGCCGAGGCGGTATTGCACGGTCGCCCAGCCGCTTGGATTGTCTTCGCGCGTCCATCCCCGAAGGGCCAGACGATAGGCCTCATACGTGGCGCAAATACCCGGAAACGCATCACCCGTTCGCCGCGCCGCCCCCCGCCAGAAGTTAACGCCGTGCTAATCGGGCTGGCCTAGTGTCGGGTGACCGGTCCCGGCGGTGCTCCCATGTCGCAAGTGCTCGTGCTGCTCCAGGGTTGCCTCGACAATCTCGTGGTCAGCATCGTCCTGCTGATCCCGCCGGCGATCGTCTTTGCGCTGCTGGCGCTGGCGCTCAAGGGCCGGGCGGCGGTTGCGGCGGCGCGGCGCGCGGCCGACGAGGTGCGGATCAATTTCTGGCTCCACCTCATCGACAACATCTTCATGGTGCCGTTCCTCGGCCTCCTCATCGGGTTGCTCGACGCGGCCCTCGCCGATGCCGGGCTGACCGGCTTCCAGCAGCAGCTATGGCAGAATTTCGGGACCTATCCGACGCTGCTGCTCTGCCTCTTCCTCGGGGATTTCGAGGGGTACTGGCGGCACCGGCTCGAGCACACGCGGCTGCTCTGGCCGAGCCACGCCGTCCACCACAGCGACCGGGAGATGACCTGGCTCACGCTCGACCGCTTTCACCCGATCAACCGGATCACGACCACAATCCTCGATTCCGCCTTCCTGAGCCTCATGGGCTTTCCGGCCTGGGCGGTGGTCGCCAATACGCTCGTGCGGCACTACTACGGCTACGTCATCCATGCCGACCTGCCGTGGACCTATGGGCCGCTCGGGCGCCTGGTTGTCTCTCCCGCCATGCACCACTGGCACCACGCCCGCGACATCCGGTACGCCGGCACCAATTTTGCGACGCTGTTCTCGGTGTTCGACGCGGCGTTCGGCACCTATCGGGGTGGCATCTGCGACGTGCCGGTCGGGCTCGACGACGAGATGGGGACGGGGGTGCGCGGGCAACTCGCCTATCCGCTGCGCACCTGGTGGAGCTGGTGGCGCCGGCGACCGGCCGCGCCGCCTGCGACAACGTCGACGCCCACGCCCGCAACCATCGCGGAACCTTGAGGCGCTTGCCCGGTTGACCGGGACCGGCCGATCCGACCACACTGGCACCGATGATCCGCGTCGCCTCGTACAACATCCAAAAGAGCATCGGCACCGACTTTCGCCGCCGCCCGGCGCGCATCCTCGATGTGCTGGTCGAGCTCGATGCCGACGTGATTGCCCTGCAGGAAGTCGACCGGCGTTTCGGTGAGCGCGCCACGTCGCTCACGCCGGAGGCGATCGCGCAAACCACCGATTACCAGCCGGTGGTGTTCGGGGCCCGGCCGCGCAGCCTCGGCTGGCACGGCAACACGCTGCTCGTCCGGCGCGGGGTCGAAGTCATGACGCAGCGGCAGCTGATCCTGCCGCGGCTCGAGCCGCGCGGCGGGGTGCTCGCGGATCTGCGTATCGGCGATGTCGCCGTCCGCGTGGTCGGCCTCCATCTCGGCCTCCTCGGCCTCTGGCGCAAGCGCCAGGCGCAGGCGGTGCTCGAGCAGCTCGAAGCGATCGAGGAGCCGCTGCCCACCATCATCATGGGCGATCTCAACGAGTGGAGCGTGAGCGGCGGGCCACTGCGGCATTTTGCCCGCGAGCACCACGTGACGCAGCCCGGGCCGAGCTATCCGTCGATGCGGCCGGTCTTCAACTTCGACCGGATCATCGCGAGCCCCGACCTCAGCATCGAGGAGGCGGGCGTGCACGGAACGGAGCGGGCGCGGCGCGCCTCCGACCACCTGCCTGTCTGGGCCAACATCCGGGTCAGCCGCGACGCGATGCCGATCGTCGACGACGCGACGGCGGTCGAGCGGCCCTGAGGCGGCGCACCGCAGGCCGGGCCGGCGAGGGGACTACTCCAGGAGGCCGCGGCGGATGACCTCGGCGACGGTATGGGCGCGGTTGCGCGTCCCGAGCTTGTCGGCGACGTTGTCGAAGTGCTGGTTGGCGGTCCGCGCCGACATGCCGAGCATTTTTGCGATCTGCACCGACGTCATCCCCTCGGCGGAGAGGCGGATGACCTCGCGTTCGCGCCGGGTGAGGGCGGCCTTGCCGTTGCCGACCTCCTCGTCGTGAAGGCTGCGGAACTGGGCGAAGAGGCTGTGCGCGACGAACTGCAGGGCCTCCTGCTGCAGCGCGGTGAAGTGGCCCGTTCCCCTGAGCCCGAAGGAGCCGACGATGCGGCCCGCTTCACCGAGCGGCACGATAAGGCAATCCACCATGTCGCCGCGCTCGGCGAGCTTTCTGGCCGCGTCCTCGCCGGGGCCGAAGCGCGATTGGTCGAAGACGAGAAGCTCGGGACCGGCCAGCACGCGGTCGAAATGCGGATTGTCCTTGACGCGATCGCTGCGGAAGAACTCCTCCCACCAGCCATCCTTGTCGGGCAGGGTGTCGAGTACCCGCCGGGCGAAGCCGTGACTGAGCCCGTACTCGACGAGAAAGGCGCCGCGGAAGCCCATTTCCAGGGCCAGCTTCTTCATCACCTGCACGAGGTCGTCGTCGTTGCGGGACGACTGGATGAGGCGGAAATAGCGTTCGAAAAAGGCCAGCACGGGCGGCACCAGGACGGGACGGCGCCGGGGCTATGGGTAGCGGCCTCGCCCACGGCAAAATCAATTGAGACAGGTTAGCGCCCGACCTCTGATATGTCACGCGCCTCGTGAGAAATCACGATGGCATTTTTCGCGTGGGGAAGAATCGCGGTGTGATTTCCGACAGCGTGAATTTGCGCAATGGGACTTTTGTCAGCGTGATTGCTCACGATTTTCAATGACTTGCGATTCGCGTAGGGACCCTTTCGGCGGTCATGCGCATTCCCACCGGACACACGCGCTGTCCAGCATGGCCGCCACCATCGCTGTGGGAGTCGAGGTGAATAACGTGGGACTTGTTCCGAACAACCGGCCGGAAGCGGCCGCTGATGACATTGATTCCACCCCGCCCGTGCCGGGCGAGGTGAGGCCTGCGCGGTCGGACGGAGCGGGGGCTTACGTCCGACCGCCGCGGCCGGGCTCGGAGCGGGTCTATCTCGACGACCTGAGCTATGGCCAGAACAGCGCGCTCGACGTGGTCTTCGTCGATCCCGATCGCTGACCCGCTCGCGGGCCGGCACGTTCCCTTGCGCCCTCCTGCATCGCGTGGCACTCCTCCCGCCACGGTGCGGGAGGGTGCGAGTTGGCAGACAGCCTGAAGTTCGGCACGAGCGGCCTGCGCGGCCTTGCCGCCGACCTCGTCGGTGCCCCGAGCCGCCGCTACGCCGCCGCCTTCGTGCGCTACCTCAAAGGGCAGGGCGCCCTCGAGGCGGGCGGGCGGGTGGCGATCGGCCGCGACCTGCGCGCGAGCAGCCCGGCGATTTCGGCCTCGGTGATCGAGGCCGTGGCGGGCGCGGGATTCGCTCCGATCGACTGCGGAACCCTCTCGACGCCGGCGCTGGCGAGCTTTGCCCTGCGGGAGCGGGTGCCCGCCATCATGGTCACGGGAAGCCACATTCCCGCCGACCGCAACGGCCTCAAGTTCTACCTCGCCTCGGGCGAAATCAGCAAAGCCGACGAGGCCGGCATCGTTGCCGCGCTGGCCGAGGCGGGCGAGAGTGCGATCGCCGGCGCGCCGGCCCTGCGGCGCGAGGCGGAGGCGCGGGAAGCCTATCTCGACCGCTACCGGAGGGCGTTTGCCACGGATGCCCTGGCGGGCTCCCGGATCGGCATCTTCGAGCACTCCTCGGTGCTGCGGGAGGACCTCGGCACGCTGCTCGCAGGCCTCGGGGCGACGGTGGTGCGGCTCGGCCGGTCGGAAGTTTTCGTTCCGATAGATACCGAAGCGTTAAGCGAGGCCGACGCGGCCCAGGCCCGCCGTTGGGTCGGCGAACACGGGCTCGATGCGCTCGTTTCCACCGATGGCGATGCCGACCGGCCCCTGGTCGCGGACGAAACGGGGGTTTTTGTGCGCGGTGACGTGCTCGGCATCCTGACGGCGCGATTCCTCAAAGCCGACGCCGTCGTGACGCCGGTCACTTCCAATTCCTCGATCGAGAGCCTCGGGTTTCCGTCCGTCATCCGCACGAAAGTGGGTTCGCCCTTTGTGATCGCCGGCATGGCGGAGGCGCGGGCGGCGGGCGCGCGGACCATCGTCGGGTTTGAGGCCAATGGCGGCGTGCTGCTCGGCTCTGACGTCGCCGTCGGCGGCCAGGCGATCGCCGCCCTGCCGACCCGCGATGCCGTGCTGCCGATCCTCAGCGTCCTCGTTGCGGCGCGGCAGCGCGGCATAAGCTTGAGCCGGCTGGTCGGGACACTTCCCGCGCGGATCGCCCGCAGCGACCGGCTCGAGCACGTGCCCCAGGAGCGAACGGCGGCGCTACTCGCCGATCTCGCCGATCCGGCGTTCGCCGCGCGCTACTTCTCGGAAGTCGGCGAGGTGCGGTCGGTGAGCGACATCGACGGGCTGCGGTTCGTCCTGGCTTCGGGCGACGTCGTCCACTATCGCGCCTCGGGCAATGCGCCGGAAATGCGCTGCTACACCGAGGCCGCGACCGCCGAACGCGCCGAGGCGCTGCTCGCCTGGGGGCTCAGGACGGCGGCAGCAATCGTGCGCGCCTGAGCCGGCGAGAACCCGTCAAACCTCGTAGCGCCGGAGCCAGTTGTCGAGGAGCCGGCGCGATGCGGCGGCGGCGGCATCGGCATCGCGGGCGAGGATCGCGTCGAGCACAGCGCGGTGCTCGGGGAGCCCGCGCTTCTGGCCTTCGACCACGACGTCCGGCGTCGCGAGCGTCCGGTTGGCAAAGATGCCGACGGCCACGAGGTCGATGAGCTGGGCGTAGATGATGTTGTGCGTCGCAGCGAAGATCGAGCGGTGAAACTCGAGGTCGGCATCCGAGGTCGCGATGTGGTCGCCGCCCGCCTGGACCATCGCCTCGTACGCCTTTTCGATGCGCTGGCGCTCCTCGTCGGTGGCCCGGCTGGCCGCGAGCGCCGTGGCCGCGGGCTCGATGACGAGCCGGAGTTCCTTGATCGAGCGGAGGAACTCCTTGGGCGGCCCCGATTCGTAGTACCACACCATCACGTCGGGATCCGTGTGGTGCCAGTCGGCGCGCGGGCGCACCCGAGTCCCGACGCGAGTCTTGATCTCAACGAGACCTTTGCCCGCAAGGCACTTCATCGCCTCCCGGACAACGGTTCGGGAGATGCCGAACTGGGCCACGAGTTCAGGCTCATTGGGGAGGATCGTTCCCGGCGGATAGGCGCCCGCGATGATCTGACGCCCGAACTCGTGCACGAAATAGCCGAAGATGCCGCGACGCCGCGTCGTGCCATACCTGCGCACGAAATCGTCGAACGGGGAGTCGACGACGATTTGACCGGGTGGGTGGTCGATCAGGGGCAGCGGGTCGGCAGTTTCGGCCATCGAGCTCTTTCACTATTCCCCCTTTCCTTAGCGGGGTGACACCCGATTGGCAAAACAAAGGGACGTCAAATCTCCGAAAGGGGGATGCAACGCGCCGAGTGGATCGGCGAAACGCGTGGGTCAGGGCAGCCGCTTGAGCCGTTCGGTCAAGAGCTTGAAGAACGCCTCGGCATTGGCGGAGCGCAGGTATGTGCAGTTCTTGACCCGGGTGGTCACCCCCCAGTAGTCGGCGACCGTCATGCCCATGGTGAGCTCGCTCGCCGTCTCGACGGAGACGTTGATGTGCCGCCCTTCGAAGAGTTCCGGCTTGAGCAGGTAGGCGATGACGCACGGATCGTGCAGGGGGGCGCCCTCCCAGCCGTACTTGCCGAGATCGAAGCGCTCCGAAAACTCGAGCATCTGCGCCACGGCGATGCTCGCCTGGTTGGCGTTGGCCCTGAGGGCGGCGAGCCGCGGCTTGGTCACGAGCACCTGGTGCGTCACGTCGAGCGGCACCATGACGATGTCGACGCCCGAGCGCAGGACGATATCGGCCGCCTCGGGATCGACATAGATGTTGAACTCGGCGGCGGGGGTGATGTTGCCGACCTCGAAATAGGCGCCGCCCATCATCACGATCCGGCGGATGCGGCGGGTGATCGCCGGGGCCTTGATCATCGCCATGGCGATGTTGGTGAGTGGCCCGAGCGTGCACAGCGTCACCGAGCCGATCGCCTCGTGCATCAGCGTCTCGATGATGAAGTCGACGCCGTGCTGGGGGCGAAGCTCCACTGTGGGTTCGGGCAGGTCGGGGCCGTCGAGCCCGGACTGGCCGTGCACGTGCTCGGCGGTGACGAGCCGCCGCCGGATGGGCCGCTCGCAGCCGGCGAAGACCGGCACGTCGCGTTTCCCCGCGAGCTCAATGACCTTGCGGGCATTCTTGGCGTTCTGCGCGAGCCCGACATTGCCGGCGACCGCGACGACGCCGAGGATGTCGAGCTCCTCGGGTGACGCGAGCGCGAGAAGGATGGCCACCGCGTCGTCCTGACCCGGGTCCGTATCGATTATGATCTTGTTTCTCATTGTAGTTCCCGACGGCCCGGCCGCAGCGGCCGGGCTCCCCCACATCGCCGTTATAGGGCGCGACCGGCGCCGCGTCGATGATTGCGGCGGGCCGGGGGGCGCTCTGGTTCACGAATACGTGCCGTGCGCTTTGGTCACCTTTACCAAGGCCGGTTTCCTGAATAAGTGCAGAAGCATTCGTCGGGACGGTCGTTCGGGCCTTGAGCTTTCCGGACGGGCTCATGGGGACCCAATGCGCATCCCGGTGGAAAATGCAGAGGAGGCAGGGCGGCGCCTCGCGCGAGGCGACTTCCAGAGCGCGGCGGACCTCAGCGCGCGGCTCCTGCAGGTTTCGCCGGACGAAGTCTCCGCCCTCTGCTGCAATGCGATGGCCAACTGGCAGCTCGGCAACGACATTTCGGTCTGCCTCGAGCAACTGCGGCGGGCGGTGCAACTGGCGCCCGAGGTGAGCTCGATCCGGCACAACCTGGCGACGGTGCTGGCCTCGAACGGGGACATCGAGGCCGCCTGCGCCAACTTCGCCAAGGCGATCGAGCTCAAGCCCGACGATACCGAGGCCTTCCACGGCCTGACGCAGAATCACCGGTTCACCGAAGAGACGCCGGTCGTGCGGCAGATGGTGAGCCTCTATTCGAGCGGGAGCCTGTCGCAGCGCCAGCAGGAGTTCGTGTGCTTCGGCCTCGCCAAGGCCTATTCCGACCTGGGGCGCTCCCAACGCGCCATGCATTTCTGCATCGAGGCGAACTGGCTGGCGCAGCGACCCTATGACGCCGAAAAGCCACGCGCCGAACTCGCGGAGCTGCGGCGCCTCAATGCCAGCGGCGCCCTGCGGCAGGTTGCGCCGGGCGAAGAGGAGAGCCCCGCGCCCGTCTTCATCGTGGGCATGCCGCGCTCCGGCACGACGCTCGTCGAGACGATCCTCGCGCGGCATCCCGACGTTTACGCCGGCGGCGAGATGCTCCACATGTTCAATGTCGAGCAGACGCTGTTGCAATGGGCGCGCCAGCAGCGCGGCTATCGAGGCGGACCGCACGAAATGCTGGGGCTCGTGCCGCGGCACTATTTCACCCGCAACGGGGAGGCGGTGCTCAGGCGCATCGAGCGGGCCGCGGGACGCCCGTTCCGGATCTTCACCGACAAGCTGCCGGAAAACAGCCAGCGTCTCGGCCTCATCGCCAAGGTGTTTCCCAAGGCGCGCGTCATCTACATGCGCCGCCACGCGCTCGACTGTTGCCTGTCCAACCTGTTCCAGCGCTTTGCGATGGGGCACGGGTTCGCCTTCCGGCAGGACCTTCTCGGCGAGCGCTACCGGCAGGTCGCCGAGACGATGCAGCTCTGGCGGCAAACCATCGACCTGCCGATCCTCGACGTCAGCTACGAGGCGCTGGTCGCAAACCCGGAACCGATGATCCGGCGCATCATCGACTTCGTCGGCCTCGCCTGGGATGATGCCTGTCTCCATCCGGAGCAGGCGAGCCGCCGGATCATGACGGCGAGCCAGTACCAGGTGAAGCAGCCGATCAACCGCCACTCGGTCGACCGCTGGCGTGAATACCAGGATTGGATTCAGCCGCTGATCGCCGCGCTCGGCGGTTTTCAGCGGATCGAGGCCGAGCAGCGCGAGGTTGCCGCCCTGACCTAGCGGAACTCGGACCCGGCGGCTCGCGTTCGGAGTGCCGGAGGGTTCCATGGTCACACCGACACTACCGGTTACCCGGCGCGCGGATCTCGCTTCCGTGAGCCAGTTCGAGCGTGTGCTGACGACCGGGGCGCATCTGGCGCTGGTCTTCATCGGCTGCATCGCCGTGCTCATTGTCATGATGGTCGGCCAGGCGGTGCTGGCGCCGGTCTGCCTCGCCATGGTCATCGGGCTGATGTTCGGGCCGATCGCCGACTGGTGCGAGGCGCGTGGCGTGCCGAGCTTCCTTTCGGCCGCGGTCGTGGTGCTGCTGCTCGTCTTCACCATCGCGCTCGCGGTGCTGCTGTTTGCGGTTCCGCTGTCGGAGTGGATCGGCAAGGCGCCGGAAATCTGGAGCAAGCTGCAGATCCGGCTGGCCTCGCTCAAGCAGCCGCTCGAATCCATCGGCACGCTGCAAAGCCAGATCGCGGCGATCTTCGGCGGCCCGAGCGCCATCAATGTGCGCGTGGCCGATGGCAGCACCGTCACCAACCTGGCCCTGGTCGCCCCGGAGATCGGCGCGCAGGTACTGCTCTGCCTCGCCAGCCTCTACTTCTTCATCGCGACCCGGCACCGGATTCAGCAGTCGGTGCTGTCGCTGTGCGTCAGCCGCCGGATGCGCTGGCGCGCCGCGCACGTGTTCGGCGACGTCGAATCCAAGGTCTCGCGCTTCCTGATTTCGGTCACGATCCTCAATTTCGCGGTGGGCGTGGTGGTCGCGGCCACCATGTGGCTCATCGGCATGCCCTCGCCGCTGCTCTGGGGCGCGCTCGCCTTCGCCCTCAACTACACCCCCTATGTGGGGCAGGCGGTGATGGTCCTGGTGCTGCTCTCGGTCTCGTTCGCGACGCAATCGGACTGGGGCGGCATCCTGCTGCCGGTCGGGTGCTATCTCGTCATCACCTTCCTCGAAGGGCAACTGGTGACCCCGCAGATCCTGGGGCACACCATGACGCTCAATCCCTTCCTCATCCTGCTCTCGGCGACGTTCTGGCTCTGGGCCTGGGGACCGGTTGGCGGCTTCATCGCCGTCCCCTCGCTGCTGATCCTGCAGTCGACGCTCGAGCACGTCCTTCCCGGCCGGACCGAGATGCCGCGCAAACGCATCCGCCGCACCGCCAATATGAGCCCAAAGGACGTCGTCCTCGCCAATGCCGCCCAGCTCATCAAGGAGAAGGCGGAAGCTGCGGCGAAGGAAGAAGAGGAAAAACGGCTGGCGAAGGAGGCCGAGGAGGCCGCCAAGCAGGCCGCCAAGGAAGAAGCCGCGCGGCAAGCAGCAGCCAAGGAGCAAGCCGCGAAGGAGGCCGCGGCCCGGGAGGCCGCAAAGGAAGCGGCGGCAAAGGAGGCCGCCGCCAGGGAAGCGGCCGCCAAGGTGGAAATGCTCAAGGCGGAGGCGCTTCGCAAGGAGCGCGAGGCCGCCGAGGCGGCCGAGCCGACCCCGCGCCGCGCCACCCGGAGCCGGAAAGGCCAGGCCGCAACGGGCACCGGGGACCAGAAGCCGGGGTCGACCAGCCGCCGGCGGCGTACACCCGCGCCCAGCCCCACATAAGCTGCGGAATTGCCGCGGCTTGCGCGGCAATCGACACCCGGACCCGCCGCCCGACGCGTGGCCGACCCGCCACGCTCCTTTGCCGCTCACCTGCCCGGATGGCGAGGCGGCGCGCCGGCTCGCTTGACGGCGCCCGCCCGCGGTCGTCACATGCGCCGCGTCGGCAACGGGCAAGCGGGTTCGAATGGCGGGCGGAGCAATAGCCGAAGCGGCGGCAAACGGAGTCGACCTTCTCGAGGTCGTGGGCCTCCTTGCGGCGGGGGTCGTCGCCGTGCCGATTTTCCGGCGTCTCGGCCTCGGCTCGGTGCTCGGCTATCTCGCCGCGGGACTGGTGGTCGGCCCCTTCGGCGTGGGGCTCGTCACCAACCCGGCGGCGATCTTTTCGGCGGCGCAGCTGGGCGTCGTGATGTTCCTCTTCATCATCGGGCTCGAAATGGAGCCGAGCCGGTTGTGGAGTTTGCGCAAGCAGATCTTCGGGCTCGGCCTCGTCCAGGTGCTCGGCTGCATCGTGGTGTTGACCGCGCTCGGCCTGCTGCTCGGCTTTTCGCCGGCGATGGCGTTCGTGGCCGGGGCGGGGTTCGTGCTCACCTCGACCGCGATCGTCGTGCAATTGCTCGAAGAACGCGGGGAACTGGCGACCACGGCCGGGCAGCGGATCGTCTCGATCCTCTTGTTCGAGGATCTGTCGATCGTCCCGCTCCTCGCCATCATCGCGGTCTTGGCGCCCTATGGCGAGCAGGCGACGCTCGGCTCGCGCCTCACCGGCATCGGCGTCGCGCTGGGCGCCGTGCTGCTGATCGTTGCGGTCGGGCGGTGGTTTCTCAACCCGCTCTTCCGCATCCTCGCCAACGCCAAGGCGCGCGAGGTGATGACCGCGGCCGCCCTCCTCGTCATCCTGGGCGCGGCGCTGATCATGGAAACGGGCGGGCTCTCCATGGCAATGGGGGCCTTCCTCGCGGGCGTCCTGCTCTCGACCTCGACTTTTAGGCACCAGCTCGAGGCCGATGTCGAGCCGTTCCGCGGCCTCCTGCTCGGCCTCTTCTTCCTTGCGGTCGGCATGTCGCTCGACCTCAGCGTCGTCATGGCCGACTGGCAGATCATCGCGATCAGCGTCGTCGGCTACAAGCTCGCCAAGGGCCTGCTGGTCTACGGGGTGGCGCGGCTCTTCGGCGCCGACAACCGGCAGGCGATCGAGCGCGGCGTCTTGATGGGGCAGGGGGGTGAATTCGCCTTCGTGCTCTATTCGACCGCGGCGTCGGTGGGGGTCATCGATGCGCCGACCAGTGCCGTCTTCACCGCCGTGGTGATCCTCTCGATGGTCCTGACGCCGTTCACGGTGATGGCGCTCAAGCTGCTGCCCAAGCCCAAGCCCTCGATGGATGGCGTCGAACTCGCCGATGGGCTCAGCGCGCGCGTCCTGGTCATCGGCTTCGGCCGCTTCGGGCAGATCGCCGTGCAACCGCTGCTGGCGCGCGGGCTGCGTCTCTCCATCATCGACAACGACACCGAGATGATCCGGGTGGCCGGCCGGTTCGGCCGCAAGGTCTATTACGGCGACGGCCGCCGGCTCGACGTGCTGCAGGCGGCGGGTGCGGGGACCGCCGAGCTCGTCCTGGTGTGCGTCGACGACCGGGCCGCGGCGACGCGCATCGTCGAGCTGGTCAAGTCAGAGTTTCCGGTGGCCAAGATCATGTCGCGGGCGTTCGATCGCGGCCACGCCATCGAGCTCGTGAAGGCGGGGGTCGACTACCAGCTGCGCGAGACGTTCGAATCGGCGCTGGCCCTGGGCGGCGAGGCCATTCGCGAGCTCGGCGCCAGCGACGAGGAAGTCGCCGACGCGGTGCAGCGGGTGCGCGATTTCGATTCCCGCCGCTTCGAGCTGCAGGTGCTCAACGGCGTCCAGGCGGGCCAGCAGCTGCTCATCTCCAACGCCGACGAGCAGGCGCGCGAGCAGGGCGTGGCCGCGGACGATGCCGCCCCCGACGAGCAGAAGGAGCCCGCGCAATAGGCCGCAACCCGGCTCGGGGCCATCCCGCCGCGCGCGCCGAAGCGGCCGGGGCGAAACCCTTTTATCCGTTCCACAGGCGTGCCAGAGTGCCGTAAGAGGGGATAGATCGCGATGCCACACAGGGTTGCTTCATGCCGCAACAGCCGATTGTATTCGACGCCCCCCGGCCGGAGCCGCGCGCCCGGTCAGCCGAGGCGCTGGCGAGCGAGATCCTTGAGCGGCTGACCTATTCGATCGGCAAGGACCCCATCGTCGCCCGGCCCTATGACTGGCTGAACGCCACGATCCTGGCGGTGCGCGACCGCATGATCGACCAGTGGATGGAATCGTCGCGCGAGACGTGGCGGACCTCGCACAAGCGCGTCTACTACCTCAGCCTCGAGTTCCTGATCGGCCGGCTGATGCGCGACGCCATGAGCAATATGGGCATCATGGAGACGGTGCGCGACGCGCTCAAATCGCTCTCCGTCGACCTCGGCGACCTCGTCAATCTCGAACCGGACGCGGCGCTCGGCAATGGCGGCCTCGGGCGGCTCGCCGCGTGCTTTCTCGAGAGCATGTCGACGCTCAAGATACCCGCCTACGGCTATGGCATCCGCTATGTGAACGGGCTCTTCCGGCAGGAGCTGAGCGAAGGCTGGCAGGTCGAACTGCCGGAGGACTGGCTGGCGCACGGCAATCCCTGGGAATTCGAGCGGCGCGAAAGCGCCTACCCCATCGGCTTCGGCGGCCATGTCGAGCCGGTCACCGAACCGGGCGGCGCCATCCGCCTCGAATGGCGGCCGGCCGAGCACGTCAACGCTGTCGCGTTCGATACCCCGATCGTCGGCTGGCGCGGCGCGCGGGTCAACACGCTGCGGCTGTGGAGCGCGCAGCCGATCGATCCGATCCTGCTCGACAAGTTCAACTCCGGCGACCACATCGGGGCGCTCGAAGAAAGCGCGCGGGCGGCGGCCATTACCCGCGTCCTTTATCCCGCCGATTCGACGCCGGCCGGACAGGAACTGCGGCTGCGGCAGGAGTTCTTCTTTTCCTCGGCGTCGCTGCAGGACATCGTGCGGCGGCACCTCCAGCAATATGGCGATCTCGGTTCGCTGCCAGACAAGACGGCGATC
>DASZTU010000185.1:0-2867 GCA_035547975.1 Devosiaceae bacterium
TCAAATGCAGATCAAGTACGTCTTGGCCGTTGTTCTTGTCGGGGCGCTGGCGGCGCCCGGAACCGCGAGCCAGCTCGCCGCTCGGAGCGCCATGCAGGCCCCGCTCTTCACCGCGCCCGCGACGGTGGGCACCGCCGGCGCATTCAGCGATCCCAACGCCGAGCCGCGGCTCTCGATTCAGCTGCCGACCCGCTTTACGGCGATCGACGTCAGGGCGCAGGAACTGCAGACCTTCCGCAGCTAAAAGCCGCACACCCGGTCTATTGCGCCGGGTGCAGGGCGAGCCACTGTAGCAGCAGGATCGTCTTCGCATCGACGATTCTGCCGTCATCAATCATCATGAGGGCTTCGGGGAGAGCGAGTTCGATCACCTCGATGTCCTCGCCCTCCTGGTGCAGTCCGCCGCCGTCCGAAACGCGCGACTGCGCATCGTAGGCGCCGACGAAGCACGAGATCGTCTCGATCACCGAGCCCGGGCTCATTTCCACGTCGAAGACGTGGCGCACATTCCTGAGCCGGATGCCCGCCTCCTCCTCCGCCTCGCGCCGCACGCAGGTCTCGGGATCGTCGCCGTCGAGCAGGCCGGCGCACACCTCGAGCGGCCAGGCGTCCTTGCCCTGCGCGTAGAGCGGGAAGCGGAACTGGCGGACCAGCGTGATCTTGCCGCGCCCGGCATCGTGGAGAAGCACGGCCGCGGCGGGCCCGCGATCGTAGGTCTCCCGCACCTGGCGCTGCCATGAGCCGTCGCGCCGCTGGAAATCGAAGGCCGTGCGCTTGAGGATGCCCCAGTTGCGCGACAGGACTTCCTCGCTGACGATCTTGACGCGGTTTCGCATGCGGCCTCCGGCAAAGGGACGAGCGCCGGAGGGGCGCACGTATCGGGGGTTTTCGGGTTAGAACGCGACGTGGAGGGTGGGCCACGGCCCGCGCCCGGCCGTGCTGCCTACCACGCTTGGGCGCGCTTGGGGAGGGATAGGCCCGCCATCGCCCTCCGGGGTGGAAAAGGGCCGATCTGGTGCTTTGACGGATGGGATCGAGGGGTCTAGAAGTCTCGAACCGTTCCTGACCAGCGCGCCCGCTTTTCCCCTCCGGCGGACGCCAGCGAGGGCTCAATTGCCGACGCACGCCCGGCCCACTTCGCCGCACCTTTCGATCTACCGCTTCACCATCACCATGACCATGTCGATCGTCCACCGCGCGACGGGCATGGCGCTTTATGCCGCCATGCTCCTCCTCGCCTGGTGGCTCGTCGCCGCGGCCTTCGGGCAAGGCGCGCTCGAGGTGGTGCACATCGTCTATGGCAGCTGGTTCGGCCAGATCGTGCTGTTTCTCGCCACCTGGGCGCTGTTCCACCACCTGCTCGGCGGCGTGCGGCATTTCATGTGGGATTTCGGCTTCGGCTTTTCGCACCAGGAACGCTTTGGCCTCGCCTGGGCCAATCTCGTTGGGTCCATCATCCTGACGATACTCGCCTGGGCCGTTTTCGTGTGGTTCTGATGCTCGACCAGAAGACCATTTCCACCCCATCGTCGCGCTATGGCTCCGGGCGCGCCGCCACCTGGGGTTTTATCGCCCAGCGCATCACCGGCGCGCTCGGCATCGTCTTCACCATCTTTCTCATCTGGATCGTCGTGCGGCTGGCCCGCGCCGACACCGAGCGCATGGGCGAACTGCTCGCCAACCCTGTGGTCGCGCTCGTCACCGCGTTGATGATCATCAGCACCGCCATCCACATGTGGATCGGCATGCGCGAGGTGATCGAGGACTATGTGCACGATCCCGCCCTCAACCGCCTGTCGCTTCTCGCCAACGCCGCATTCTCGATCCTGATCGCGCTGGTGACACTGGCGGCGCTCGTCAAGCTGGTAATCTGGGGTTAGGTGGATGGCCGCATACGAACTCATCGACCACGAATTCGACGTGGTGGTCGTGGGCGCCGGCGGCGCCGGCCTGCGAGCCACGCTGGGCATGGCCGAGCAGGGCCTGAGGACCGCCTGCATCACAAAAGTCTTCCCGACCCGCTCGCACACCGTCGCCGCGCAGGGCGGCATTGCCGCGAGCCTCAAGAACATGGGCCCCGACAACTGGCAGTGGCACATGTACGATACCGTCAAGGGCTCGGACTGGCTGGGCGACAACGACGCCATGGAATACCTGGCGCGCAACGCGCCGGCGGCCGTCTATGAGCTCGAGCACTATGGCGTCCCCTTCTCGCGCACCGAGGAGGGAAAGATCTACCAGCGCCCCTTCGGCGGGCACATGACGGAGTTCGGCGAAGGGCCGCCCGTGCAGCGCACCTGCGCCGCGGCCGACCGTACCGGCCACGCCATCCTCCATACGCTCTACGGCCAGTCCGTGCGGCGCAACGCCGAGTTCTACATCGAGTATTTCGCGCTCGACCTCATCATGGGCGAGGACGGCTCCTGCCAGGGGGTCATTGCCTGGAAGCTCGACGACGGCACGCTGCACCGCTTCCGCGCCAAGCTCACCGTCCTCGCGACGGGCGGCTATGGCCGCGCCTATTTCTCGGCGACTTCGGCCCACACCTGCACCGGCGACGGCAACGGCATGGTGGCGCGCGCCGGCCTGCCGCTGCAGGACATGGAATTCGTGCAGTTCCACCCGACCGGCGTCTATGGCGCGGGCGTCCTCATCACCGAAGGCGCCCGCGGCGAGGGCGGCTATCTCACCAATTCCGAGGGCGAGCGCTTCATGGAGCGCTACGCCCCCAACGCCAAGGACCTCGCCAGCCGCGACGTCGTCAGCCGCTGCATGACGCTCGAGATCCGGGAGGGGCGCGGGGTGGGGCCGAAGAAGGACCACATCTTCCTTCACCTCGACCACCTCGACCCGAAAGTCCTGCACGA
>DASZTU010000186.1:0-4855 GCA_035547975.1 Devosiaceae bacterium
CTCCGCTCTCCCGCGGAGGACCAGGCGGCCGCCCTCGAGAACAACCCGCATGGGATCGCTGAGTCGGCCCTGGAACGGCTCGCCCGGCGCATTCATCTCGAAGGCCATCAGGAACCAGCGGCCTCCCCGATCCTGCACCAGCCGGCCGGCATAGTAGCGCTCGTCGATCAGCAGCGCTGCCCGCTCGACGTCGAAGGGGCCCGCCGGCCCCAAAGCGGGCGCGACCCAGATGCCGCCCATCTCCCCGGATCGCGCATTGGCGAGGCGCGGGCTGTTGCAGCAGAAGACCAGAAACGTGCGCCCCTCGATGGTGACGACCTGGGGCACTTCGAGATGGCCGAACCCCGACTGCGGCTCGCTGAGCGGGGGACCGACAACCCAGGTCGAGAGGTCCCGCGAGGTCGCATGGGCGATCACGCCGCGCCCGGCATCGTCGCCGTGATTGGCCCGCGCCGTGACCAGCATGTGCCAGCTGTCGCCGGCGGGATCTGGGAACACCCAGGGGTCTCGCCATGCCTCCTCCGGCCAGCTCGATGTGCCGAGCGTTTCGTACCAGCGGGGATCGGCCGTAACGATTGGCCCCGGTTGCCTGGTCCAGGTCCAGAGGTCGGGCGAGGTCGCAACGCCGATCGTCTCGATGTTGGTCGAGGCCGTCTCCGAAGGAAATCGCGAGCCGGTATAGAACATCCGCCAGAGCCCGTCCGCGGCGCGCACCACCGACCCCGTCCAGGTGGCCGTCCCGTCGAAACTCCCCGGCGCACCGGGCCCGAGCGCGAGCCCGCGGAACGTCCAGTTCTTCAAATCCGATGACGTCGCGTGTCCGATCCGGGCGTTGCGATGCCGAAGCTCGGGATCGCCGAGCGAATGCGGGGCGTGCAGGAAGAAGAGGTGGAACGACTTCCCGTCGTCGGCCAGCCAGAAATCCCAAACCCAATGGTCAGGCAGTGAAAACGCCAATCGACTTCGACTCCCCCGCCCGGGCTCGGCGGTGTTTGCAATCCCGCGCGCCTCTTGCTAAATCCATTTAGCACAGCCGCCGCGATTGCTGTCAATGGCCCGCCCGGCGCGTTGTCCGGGGTTGGGTTGCGTGGCATGAACGAGGCGCTCGCAAACGCAGGACGCCAAGCGTGGCAACCCGGAAGAGGCCAGCTGGCCAGCAGCCAGTGAAGCGCGTGACGCTCGCCGATGTTGCGAAGCTCGCCGGCCTGTCGCGCACCGCCGCCTCGATGATCCTGACCGGCCGCCCCGATACCCGGCTCTCGGAAGAGGCCCACACCAGGGTCATGGCTGCGGCCGAGCAGCTCGGCTATCGGCCCAACGTCGCGGCCCGCAGCCTGCGCACCGAACGCACGCAGTCGATCGCCTTCATCTCCGACGTCGTCGCCACGACGCGCTACGCGATGGGGCTGATCCGTGGCGCGCTACAGGCAGCCGACGAGCGTGGCCACGTCATGCTCGTCCTCGAGACCAACGGCGACCCGGCACGCGAGACCGAAGCGATCAAGACGGCACTCGACCGCGGCGTCGACGGCATCATCTTCGCCGCCATGCGCGCACGGGAGATCTATGTGCCCGATGTGCCGCTCGGCGTATTGCCCGTCGTCATGCTCAACGCGACCAGCAGCCGCTATCCCACCTCCGTGCTACCCGATGAGGAACAGGGCGGGCGTGACGCGGTCCGCCTCCTCGTTGAGGCGGGCATCCGGTCGGGAATTGCCCTGCTGGGCCAGAGCGATGAGGCGGAGGTGGGGCTCTTCCGCTCGGAGACGGTCGCCCGGCGCGTCCACGGTATCCGGGCCGAGATGAAGCGCCGGCGGATGGCGTTCGTTGCCGAGGAATCGTGCTGGAACTGGGAGCCCGACGAAGGCTACCGCCTCACCAGCAAGCTCCTGCGGCGGGGCCTGCCGATCCGGGCACTGCTCTGCATGAACGATCGCCTCGCCTTCGGCGCCTATCAGGCGCTCTCCGAGCACGGCCTGAGCGTCCCGAAGGATATCGCCATGGTATCCTTCGACAACGACGAGCTTGCCGCCTATCTCAGGCCCGGGCTCACCACCATCGCCCTGCCGCACGAAGCCATGGGCCGCCGGGCCGTCGAGCTTCTGCTTGATGGCAAGACCGGGAGGGAGACGCTGGTCGAGATGCCGGTCATCATGCGCGGTTCGCTCTAGCCCCGTGCGAAAAAACTCAGGCGAGGCGCCTGCCCAGCGCTTCGCAGCGCGCGAGCTCCTGCGCTCCCGTGATCTCGACGAGCGGCGCGCGCGGGCGCAGCCAGCTGGGGTCGCCGCTTTGCGCCGCGAGGATCGCGCGCAGCGCCGGCACGACTGGCATCGAGAGCACGACCGTGAGCGCCTCCTCGATCAGCGGATCGTGGGTGCCCGAAACGAGGCGCTGCACGAGACGCGGCGCGACATTGGCGATGCCGCTGATTGCCCCCGATGCGCCCTGCCCTACGGCCTGGGCCAGGTGCCCCTCGTGGCCGACGAGGATCGTCAGGTCCCGGTGCTCCGCGAGCAGCGATTGGGTATGCGCCCAGTCGCCGGCGCTGTCCTTGACGCCGGCGATCGCCTCGGGGAAAGCCTGCCGCAGCCGGCCCACGAGCCCGGCGCCGATGGTCACGCCGGTCAGCGCCGGGATGTTGTAGAGGATGACGTCCCGGCACTCGGGCCCGACGGTCTCGAAGACTTCCGCGAACCAGCGGAACACGCCTTCATCGCTCACTCCCTTGAAATAGAAGGGCGGCGTCAGCAGCAGCCCGGCACAGCCGGCTTTGAGCGAGCGGCGGGCGTGCGCCCCGGCCTCGGCCGACGAGGGACCATAGACGCACTCGACCAGTTGGTCCGGCGAGACCCCCGCTTCGCCCAGGCGATCATAGAGCTCGAAGCGGACCTCACGTTCGATGGAGACACCTTCGCCGGTCGTTCCGAAGGCGGTCACGACCGTGAGGCCGGCCCCGAGGAGGTGCTTGGCGTGCGCGGCAAGCCGTCCCCAGTCGACGCTGCCGGTTGCGGTAAACGGCGTCAGCATCGCCGCGCTGGTGCCGATCTTCAAGCGCATCGGATGACTGTCGCCCGGTTTCATCAAGAGGCTTCCCTGTGTTGTGCCGGTCCCGCGAGCCGCTGCCGCAAGGCATCGAGCGGCGGGACCCGTCCCGTGAACAATTCGAATGCCTTGATTCCCTGCTGGAAGAACAGCTCATAGCCGCTGAGCGTATCGAGGCCGGCCGCCCGTGCCGCGCGCAAGAACTCCGTTTCGATCGGCGTATAGACGGCATCGAACGCCCAGGACTGGCCGCCGAGGAGGTTTGCGGGAATCGCGCTCCCCGGCCGGCCGGACATGCCGAGCGGGGTGCAGTTGACGACCCCGTCGGCGCCCCCCAGCATCGCGCCGATATCGGTTTCGACCCGCACCGCCGGCGCGGGGGAAACCTCTGCGAGGGCCGCGGCGAGCTTGGTCGCACGCTCGCCATCGGTATCGATCAGGCGGAGCTCGGACGAACCGAGCGCGGTAACCGCAAAGGCGATGGCGCGGCCGACGCCGCCCGCGCCGACGATCGCGACCCGCCCCGCCGGAAGGTCGCCGAAATGCGCGCGGTAGGCGGCAATGAAGCCGAGATAATCGGTATTGTAGCCCACCGGCCCCTGGGGCGTGAAGACGACGGTATTGGAGGAGCCGACACGGGCAACGTCCGGGTTGCGCGAGGACAGGCGGCCGATCACCTGCTCCTTGTAGGGATAGGTGATGTTGACCCCGCCGAGCCCCTCGGCCCGGCAGTTGTCAAAGATCTCATCGAACGACCGGCCGATCTCGCGGGGTATGAGCAACTCGTATTCGACATCGAGACCGCAAAGCTCGCCCGCCAGCCGGTGGAGATCGGGCGAGCGCGAGTCGCGGATGTTGTCGCCGATAAGCCCCAGCCGGACGGCTGGACGACGGCTGGGGCCGGGCTCGAGAGATGTCATCCCGCCGTGACCTTGTAGCCGAAATGCTCCGGCAGCCAGAGAACGATCTCAGGGAACACGATCATCAGGATCAGCGCAGCGACGAGAACGCCGATGAACGGCCAGATTTCACGGATGATGGTGCTGAGCGGAATGCCCGTGATGCCGTTGATGACGAAGAGCACGACGCCATAGGGCGGGGTGATGAGCCCGATCATGCAGTTGACCACCGCAATGACGCCGAAATAGACGAGATCGATGCCGAGCGCGCGGCAGCTTGGAATGAACAGCGGCAGCACCACCAGGATGATGGTCGAGGCGTCGAGCAGGCAGCCGAGGAACAGCAGGATCAGGTTGACGACGATGAGGAAGGCGAGCGGGTTGAGGTTGAGGCTGTCGAGATAGGTCGCCATGTGCGCCGGGATATTCTCGGACGCCACGATGTAGTTGAAGATCAGCGCGCCGCCGATGACGATGCCGATGGAGGCCGTCTGCCGGGCGCTCGAGGAGAGGACGTCGTAGAGGCCGCGCCAGCCCAAAGCGCGGTAGATCGGCCCGGCGAGCAGCAGCGCATAACCCGCCGCCAGGGCCGCCCCCTCGGTCGGCGTCGTGACCCCGCCATAGATGCCGTAAAGCAGGATGGCGGGCATCAGCAGTGCCGGAAAGGCGCGCCCCGTGATGCGGGGAATTTCCCTCAGCGGCACCGGCGCCTCGACCGGGAAATTGCGCTTGCGGGCGGCCCGCGCATTCAGCAGCATGAGGACGAGCCCCATCAGCAGGCCCGGCACCACGCCGCCGAGGAAAAGGTAGCCGATCGAGGCGTCGGAAACCAGGGAATAGAGCACCATCGGGATAGACGGCGGAATGATCGGCCCGATGGTGGCGGCAGCGGCAGTGATCGCCGCCGCATAACC
>DASZTU010000187.1:0-1609 GCA_035547975.1 Devosiaceae bacterium
GTCATCTCCCATATCGGCGCGCGGCCGGTCGAGGACCTCGAAGAGCTGGCGCGCGAGCATGGTCTTTCGGGCGAGGTGGTGGCGTAGGCGGCCGAGAATCGGTTTGGCACCAGGTGTTCCATCCGGCAACGAGGCGTAACCACGGCGGCTGCATCAACTGCCGCCGGGCTTTGTCGCCCTCTCCGCCTCATACCTTCCTGAGCTCCACCAGCTCGATGGCGTGGCTCCTGCCCTTGCGCAGCACGAGGTCGGCCCGGCCGCGCGTGGGCAGAATGTTTTCCCTGAGGTTGGGGAGGTTGATCTCGTCCCAGGCCCAGCCGCCGAACTTTTCGGCCTCTTCCTGGCTCATTTCGGCGAAGCGATGGAAGAACGAGTTGGGGTCGGTGAAGGCGGTTTCGCGCAGGCGCCGGAAGCGCAGCATGAACCAGTCGCGCAGGTCGGCCTCGTCGGCGTCGATGTAGATCGAGAAATCGAGGAAGTCGGACGCGAAGAGGATCGGCTTGCCGCTCTTGGGCAATTCGCCGGGCTGCAGGATGTTCAACCCTTCGACGATCAGGATGTCCGGCCGGTCGATGATCACCTGCTCGCCGGGGATGATGTCGTAGAAGAGGTGCGAATAGACCGGCACCGGCACGTCGGCCTTGCCGGACTTTATATCGGCGAGGAAGGCGATAAAGGCCGCGCGGTCGTAGCTTTCGGGAAAGCCCTTGCGGTCGGCAATGCCTCGCCGTTCGAGCTCGGCGTTCGAGAAGAGGAAGCCGTCGGTCGTCACGAGGTCGACTTTGGGAGAGGTGCGCCAGCGCTGCAGCAGGGCGCGCAGGATGCGCGAGGTGGTCGACTTGCCCGAGGCGACCGAACCCGCGACACCGATGATATAGGGCACCTTCCTGTCGTCGGCGCCGAGAAAGCGGGTCGAGACGCGGTGCACCGCCTGCACGGCTTCAACATAGAACGACATGAGGCGGGCGAGCGGCAGATAGACTTCCTCCGCCTCGTGGAGCGAGATCGGGTCGTTGAGACTGCGCAGGCGCTGGATGTCTTCGGCGGTCAGCGTCATCGGCTCGCCGTCGCGAAAGCGCGACCATTCGGCACGGGTGAAGCGGTGATAGGGGTTAAGGCCGTGCTTGGACGGGGAGGCGGTCAAATCCATCAATCCTTCGGCCGGCTGGCCTTCTCGGCGAGGCCCGATTGGGCGGTGCGGCTCTCGAGCTCGGCCATCACATCGGCGAGCCCGACCCCCGACGCGCGCAGCAGCACGAGGAGATGATAGAGCACGTCGCCCGCCTCCTTGGTCAGCTCGGCCTTTCGGCCGGTGACGGCGGCAATCGCCGCCTCGACGGCCTCCTCGCCGAGTTTTTGCGCGCACCGCTCAACGCCCCTCGACAGGAGCTTTGCCGTGTAACTCTCCTCGGGTGAGGCGGTGGCGCGTTGCCCCAGGCGCATATCGAGGGCTTCGAGCGAAAAGGTCATCGCGGGATCTCCGGGCTCATTTCGCCTCCGCCCCTTCCGGGGGACCGGCATTGGCCATGATCACGTCGGCGGCGTCGTGGCGCATCGGGATGCCGTGCGCTTCCATATACGCCTTGGCCTGCGGCAGGGTGAAAATCCC
>DASZTU010000188.1:0-5849 GCA_035547975.1 Devosiaceae bacterium
TCGTCGCGGGCGGCGCGTTTCTCGGGCTGACGATTGGCCTCAGGTTCCAGCTCGCGCCGGCGGTGCTCATCATCCTGCTCTCGAGCGCGCTCCGCTGGCGGGGGCGGGTTGTCTTTGCCGCTGCGGGGCTGGCCGTCGCCCTCCTCGCCTGCGGCATCCTCGACTGGGTCACCCTCGGCTCGCCCTTCCAGTCGATCTGGAAGTATTTTGTCGCAAACGTCGTCGCCGACAAGGCGAGCGACTTCGGCACCAAGCCCATCTTCTGGTACCCCTTCTACTACGCCAATGCCTGGCCGGGCTTCGTCGTCCCGATGCTCTGCTTCTGGGCCATGGGCGTGAGGCGCGCGCCCCTCCTCCTTCTCGCGCCGCTCGCCATCGTGCTGGCGCACTCGCTGATCGGGCACAAGGAATATCGCTTCGTCTATCCCACCCTGCCCTTCCTGCTGACGCTGGCCAGCATCGGGGCGGCCGAACTCTATGCGATGATAGCCGACGCGCTCTTTCCACGCTGGAAGCGCCTCGGTTTCCTCTTCGTCTGCGCCGGCTGGCTGTTGACCTCGATCAGTCTCGCCGCGCAGGACGGTTTCCGGCCGAACTTCGTCAAGGAAGCCGATACCATCAAGGCCTTTCAGGCGGCAGCCCAGTCGCCTGACCTCTGCGGCCTGGCGGAGGCCGGCGTTTCCTGGGCGTTCGCGCCGGGCTATGCCACCCTCGGCCGGAACGTCCCGATTTATCCTCTCGAGGATGAAGCGGCGGGCGAGGCCCTGGAGCCGGCCTACAATTTTGTCCTGCACCGCGGCGTCGACTGGCCCTTCATCAGTCGCGACTATCACGACGTCGGCTGTTTCGATGACGCTTGCCTCGCGATGCGCCCCGGCCTCTGCACGCCGGTCAAGGAAAAGCAGATCAACGCCGTGCTGCAGCAATCCGGGCAGTAAAAGGGACGCTCCGCCTCAACGGCATCCGGGTCTTGCCGCACCAGCTTTTTGGTGGACCGCGCGTGGAAGGCTGCTAGGGTCTACCTGATTGCCGAGAGGTTCGCGCCATGGCCCTGTTCACCCCACGGTTCCGCACCCGTTCGCCCAATCGGGACCAGGAGACCGACGCCCGCCGAAGAGAATCGGTCCGCAGCGCGGTCCACAACGCGGTGCGGGAAGCGGAAAGGGAAATGTCCGGGCTCGAGGAGCGCATCTCCGACGCCTATCTCCACGCCGCGGTCGCGGTCGACGAAACGGCCGAATACGGCTCCCGCGCCCCGGCCGAGGAACGGGAGATTTCCGATTTCGAGCGCGAAGCGGAGGCTGGTCGCCGGCGCCTCGCGGACCTACGCGCCGAGATCGCGGTTTTTTACAAGATACTGGCGGTTCTCGAGCCGGCGGTGGGCACCGCTGAAGGGAAGGAGGAGGGCCAGCAGGACTGAATTCGTCGGGATGACCACCAACCAACGCGGGGCCGCGCGCCCCCGGACTCAGCCCCGCATTTTCGGCTTAAGTCGCCGACCGGGCGCCTCCCAGGCTAGAAGTCACCGCCCTTCCCCATCGTCATCCCCGGGCTTGACCCGGCCCTCCGGCCGGCTTTTCCTCACGCGCTAAACCGCGCCGTCGCCGCTGATGATGGCCGCCGGTGTTCTCGCCAACAGAACGGCGTCGAGCCAGGGCGACCACGCCGACAGATAGGCGAGGTCGCAGCCGATCCGCGCCTCGTAGTCGAGTCTCGTGCGGCCGCTCACCTGCCAAAGGCCCGTAAGTCCCGGGCGGGCGCGGCAATAGGCGGTGGCAGACGCACCGTAGCGGACGAGCTCGGCGGCCGTAACCGGCCGCGGGCCCACGAGGCTCATCTCGCCCCTGACTACATTGAAGAGCTGCGGCAGTTCATCGAGACTCCAGCGGCGCAGCAGGCGGCCCAGCGGGGTTATTCGCGGATCGGCGCGCAGCTTGTGGCCGCGCCGCCATTCATTGCCGAACTCGGGATTTCGCCTCAGCAGCCCCTCGAAGCTCGTTTCCGCGTCCGGCACCATGGTGCGGAACTTGAGGCATGAGAAGCGCGAGCCGTTGAGCCCGATGCGCTCATGCCGGTAGAGCACCGGCCCACGGTCCGTAAGCTTGATGGCGAGCGCAACCAGCGCCATCGCCGGAAGGGCCGCCATCAGCAGCAGGCCACCCGCGACGACATCGAAGAGACGCTTGCCCTTTCCCCCCACGGCCGCCCGCCGCTCGACCGGCGCCGCCCGTCCTCCCCAGGCGATCAGGTCCATTTTCCAACAATGTGTTAATTTTTATTGACACAATCGTTAACGCTGGCGCACAGCGCCGGCAAGAGCCTTACGATTCGCCTCATCCGCGGGCGCGCATTCTCCCCTCGGGCAAGACCCGGTGCGGCGGCTGACCGCTGTCGAAGAAGGCCCGGATGTTCACGATCACCGTTTCACCCATTTCGAGCCGCGCCTCGAGCGTCGCGGAGGCCATGTGCGGGGTGAGGATGATGCGGCGGTCCCGCGCGAGCGCGAGGAGGCGCGGATTGATGCCCGCCTGGCTCTCGAAGACGTCGAGTGCAGCGCCGCTGAGACGGCCCTGCTCGATGGCATCGATCAAGGCTGGCTCGTCGATGAGCTCGGACCGCGATACGTTGACCACGATGGCCTCCGCCCTAAGGCGGCTGATACGACCGGCGTCGAGAATATGAAAGGTGTCGCGGGTCGCTGGCGCATGGAGCGAATGATATCGACCTCCGACACCATGTCGTCGAGCGACGCCCAGTAGCGCGCACCTAGCCGCTCCTCGAGCGCAGCGGGTCGCCGCTGCCGGGAAAAGTAGTGGATGCCGAGGCCGAACGCTCGCGCCCTCGCGGCGACCGCCGTTCCGATCCGGCCCATGCCGACGATGCCGAGCGCCTTGCCGCGCAAGCGCCGCCCGAGCATCCAGTTCGGCGACCAGCCCGGCCATCGCCCATCGCGCAGCAGCACTTCGGTGCCTTCGACCAGCCGCCGTGGCAGCGCCAGCATCAGCGCGACGGCCATGTCGGCCGTGTCCTCCGTCAGCACCGAGGGTGTGTTCGTCACCATCAGGCCGGCGGCGTAGGCGGCTTCGATGTCGATGTTATCGAAGCCGTTGCCGAATTGCGCGATGAGCCGCAGGGTGGTCGGGAAACGGGCGATCAGCTCGGCATCGATCCGATCGGTGATCGAGCTCACCAGCACGTCCTTGCCCTCGACCGCGGCAAGAATCTCCTCGTTCGTCAGAGGTACGTCGGCGGCGTTGAACTGCACATCGAAGAGCTGCGCCATGCGCGCTTCGATCGCCGCCGGCAGGCGCCGGGTGACCGCAACCTGCGGCTTGGTGCTCTCGCTCATGCCGTGGACGGGAATGGCCGCGGCGCACGGCCGCAGCAGCGGCACCTTCTGAACTGGCTCATCGGCAGCAGCCTTTAGCGACCATTAAGCTTGCTGGCCTATGTGATAGGGAAAAAGCACACATCTGGAAAGCAATGATTGGCTGGGGAGATTGAGCCATACCATGACCCCTGTTTTTCGCCATTTCGCCCCGTTTGCCGCGGCCGCCCTCCTCCTGCTGGGCGCCAGCATTCCCTCGCTCTCCGCCGAAAAGGACGAGGATGGACTACCCCTGCCGCGCTTCGCCACCACGCGCTCGGCGCCGATCAACGTACGCGTAGGCCCCGGCCAGAAATACGAACTCGCCTGGGTGTTCAACAAGCCGGGGATGCCGGTCGAGATCACCGCCGAGTTCGACATCTGGCGCAAGATCCGCGACTACGACGGCTCGGAAGGCTGGGTGCAGCAAAACCTCCTGTCGGGCAACCGGGCCGGGCTCGTGCTGCCGTGGAAGGCCAACGCCGACGTGCCGCTCCTTGCCAGCGCGAACGACAAGGCGGGGGTCCGCGCCTATCTCACATCGGGATTCCGCGTCGATGTCAGGCGCTGCGACGGCTCCTGGTGCCAGGTCGAAGCCTCGGCGTCCGGCGCGACCTATTCCGGCTACATCAAGCAGACCGACCTCTGGGGCGTCTATCAGGGCGAGACGTTCTAGCCCGCGCCCGTGCCGGAGCGGCGCTCAGCCCGCCGCCCGCCGGACCCGCACGATCACGTCGACATGCGTCACCACCATGCCCGGCGGGGCCTTTGGCAGGCCATCGATGACGATTGAGGTCGCGGGGATGTCGACCACCCTCTGCTCGTCTTCGATGTAGAAGTGGTGGTGATCGGACGTGTCCGTATCGAAATAGGAGCGCGACGCGTCGATGGCGACCTCGCGCAAGAGACCCGCCTGCCGAAACTGGTGCAGCGTGTTGTAGATCGTGGCGAGCGAGACGTCCGCCCCGGACGCATTCGCCTCCCCGAACAGCTCTTCGGCGCTCACGTGCCGGTGCTCGCCGGCAAACAGCAGTTCGGCGAGCGCGATGCGCTGCCGGGTCGGCCGCAGCCCGGCCATCCGCAGCACCGCCGTCACGCAGGGGCGTTGCGAAGGCAAGGGCGAAGGCGCGGACCGATCCATGATTTCCTAAGCAAATGAAGGCTTTTCACACGCGCTTATACCGGCGCTTCGCCCCCGGCACAAGGCGAGTGGGCAGGCCCAAATGTGATCCGGGCATGGCTTCCTGGTGCTATTGACCCCCTACCCCGCCACCTCTATGAGGGCCGGCGAGGGGCCGCGCGGCGGCAAGCACAGGACCACCGATGGCGGATCGACCCACGACATACGGCTATGAGGAGCTTCTGGCGTGCGGTCGCGGTGAATTGTTCGGCCCCGGCAATGCCCAGCTGCCGCTGCCGCCCATGCTGATGTTCGATCGTATCACGTCGATCACCGCCGAAGGTGGCGCACACAATCGTGGTCACGTGCGGGCGGAACTGGATGTGAACCCCGATCTTTGGTTCTTCGCGTGCCACTTCCAGGGTGACCCGGTAATGCCGGGGTGCCTGGGCCTCGATGCTTTGTGGCAGATGACCGGCTTCTTTCTCGGCTGGTGCGGTGCACCCGGCCGGGGACGTGCACTTGGCGGTGGCGACGTCCGGTTCACCGGGCAGGTGACAAACGACATCAAGCTCGTCGAGTACGGCATCGATATCAAGCGCGTCGTGCGATCCAAGGTCGCGCTGGCCATTGCCGATGGCTGGGTAAAGGCCGACGGCAAGCCCATCTATGAAGCGAAGGACCTGCGCGTCGGCCTTTTTCTGGAGGTGTGACGCGAGGCGCGGGCGGCGGTAGTCGCAGAAGCAAAATAAGCAACCAGAAGGGCAGGAGCGGAGCAGTATGAGGCGAGTGGTCGTGACCGGGATGGGGATCGTGTCCTCGATCGGCAACGACGTGGCTGAAGTGACCGAGAGCCTCGCCCAGGCGCGCTCGGGCATCGTGTTCGCGCCCGAATACGCCGAGCTCGGATTCCGCTGCCAGGTCCATGGTGCCCCAAAACTCGATCCGTTCGAGGTACTCGACCGTCGCACCACGCGCTTCATGGGCAAGGGCGCCGCATGGAATTACATCGCCATGCAGCAGGCCATAGCCGAAGCCGGCCTCGAAACCCGTGACATCCAGAACGAGCGAACCGGGATCGTGATGGGCTCGGGGGGCCCCTCGACCCGGACGGTGGTCGAAGCCGCCGACATCGTCCGGCAGCGCGGCGGCCCCAAGCGCATCGGGCCGCTTGCAGTGCCGAAGGCCATGAGTTCGACCGCCTCGGCGACGCTCGCCACACCCTTCGGCATCAAGGGCGTCAACTACACGATTTCCTCCGCCTGCGCGACCAGCAAGCACTGCATCGGCAACGGCTTCGAGCAAATCCAGATGGGAAAGCAGGACATCGTCTTTGCCGGCGGCCACGAGGATCTCGACTGG
>DASZTU010000189.1:0-4113 GCA_035547975.1 Devosiaceae bacterium
CCGAAATCCACCCCAACCTCGTCTCTGTGCTCCTCAAGTATGATCCGCGCACGACCGACTTCGACCGTCTCGCCGGCGAGGTCCGCCTGCGACTCTCCCGTAGCCCGACCGAGCCGGCCGGGGCGGGGGAGATGCACGCGATTCGGGTGCGCTTCGGGGGGCCGGAGGGGCCCGACCTCGAATCCGCGGCTGACGCCTTGCACCTCGAGCCCGACGCCTTCGTGCGCGCGCACAATGCGAGCCCGCTGCGCGTCCTCGCCACGGGCTTTGCACCCGGCTTCATCTACTGCGGCTTCCATCCCGATCAGCTCCGCCTGCCGCGCCGTCCCGCGGTGCGGCGGACGGTGCCGCCGGGCAGCGTGCTCTTCGCCGCGGGGCAGACGGCCGTCACGTCGACGCCGATCCCGACCGGCTGGTACGTCATCGGGCGCACAGATTTCCGCAATTTCGATTCCCAAAGCGATCCGCCGACGCGCCTCGTCGAGGGTGATCGCGTCGTGTTCGAGGCGTCGCCGTGAGCGTTGCCCTCGAGATATTTCGGGCGGGACCGCTCGCCTCCATCCAGGACGCCGGCCGCTTCGGCTATCTCCGGCACGGCATCAGCGCGTCGGGCCCCATGGACCGTGGGGCTTTTGCTGCGGCGTGCGCCGGAGCGGGCGGCGCCAGCGAGGCGATCGAATTCAGCCAGGCGGGACTCGGCTTTCGCCTTGCGGGCGGCTCGGTCACGGCGGCGTTTGCCGGCGGCGCCTTCATCCTGCGGGTCAACCAGCGCGAGCTGCCCTGGCCCGGTACAGTCACGCTCGCGGACGGCGACGAGATCGAGGTGACGCCGGGGCCGGCCGGCAACTACGGCTACGCGGCATTCCACGCGGAAATCGACGTGCCGCCGGTGCTCTCGAGCCGCGCCACGAATCTGGTCGCGGGGCTCGGCGGGTTTGCCGGCCGAGCCCTGCGGGCGGGCGATGTGCTGACCCTCGGCGCCGTCCGGGACGGCAGGACCGCCAACACGCAAACTGCGGCTCCGGCCGCCCCCGCGGGCCCCGTCCGCTTCGTCTGGGGCATCCACGCCGAGATCTTTTCGCCCGCACTGCGCGAGGCGTTCGTCTCAAGACCCTTCCGGATTTCCCAGCGGCTCGACCGCATGGGCGTCCGTCTCGACGACGTCGAGGGCGTCTTCGCCGAAACCACGGTGCTCTCCCTCGTCTCGGATGCCGTGGTTGCCGGAGACATCCAGATCCTCGGCGACGGCACGCCGATCGTCCTCATGCGCGACCACCAGCCGACCGGCGGCTATCCCCGCATCGGCACGGTGATCGACGCCGATCTCGATCGTTTCGCACAAATGCGTCCCGGAACCACGCTTGCCTTTGCGCCCGTGACTCTGCAAAAAGCCCGCGAGCTTTTCCTAGCGAGCCGCGCCTGAATGACCAGCCTCGACCTCAACGCCGACATCGGGGAGGGCCTGCCGAACGACGACGCCTTGCTCGCCATCGTCTCGAGCGCCTCGATCGCCTGCGGGGGACATGCCGGCACCGAAGCGAGCATGCGCGCGGCGCTCAGGGGCGCGCGGGAGCACGGGGTCGTCGCGGGCGCCCATCCCGGTTTTGCCGATCCCGAGAATTTTGGCCGGCGCCGGCTGGAGATTTCGGCCGACGAGCTGACCCGCCAGATGCGCACGCAGCTCGAGACGATCGCCGAACTGGCGCGCGACGAGGGCGTGACCCTTCGCTACGTGAAACTTCACGGCGCGCTCGCCAACATGGCGGCCGAAGAGGAGCAGATCGCCTCGATTGCTTTCGCCGCGGTGCGCAACCACGACCCGCACCTTGCGGTCCTTGCCATCGACAACAGTGCGCAGGTCGCGGCGGCCGAGGCGCTCGGTCTCGAGGTCGTTCACGAGGCTTATGCCGACCGGGCCTACCGGGCCGATGGTCTGCTCGTCCCGCGCAGCGAAGAAGGGGCGGTGCTGCACAATGTCGAGCTGATCGTGCAGCGCGCCCTGCGGCTGGCCACGCGCGGCGAAATCGTCGCGGCGGACGGCACGATCCTCACGACCGAGGCACGCTCGCTTTGCATTCACGGCGACACCGCCGAGGCCGTCGCCATCGCCTCGGCGGTGAAGAGCGCGCTGGGCGAGGCCGGCATTGCGGTCGCTGCGGCGCTCTGATTCCGCTCGCTAAGGCGCCACATCACGATTGGAGGCTTCCATGACGGCTCGGATCATCGACGGCAAGGCGTTCGCCGAAGGCCTCAGGGGCCGGATCGCCGGACATGTTGCGCGCCTCCAGTCCGACCACGGCATCACCCCCGGCCTCGCCGTCGTCATCGTCGGCCACGATCCGGCGAGCCAGGTCTATGTCCGCAACAAGGCGAAGCAGACGGTCGAAGTCGGCATGTACTCGGAAAAATACGAGCTGCCGGAGGATACGCCCGAAGCCGAGCTGCTGGCGCTCGTGCAGCGGCTCAACGAGGCGCGCAACATACACGGCATCCTCGTCCAGCTGCCGTTGCCGGCGCAGATCGATCCCATAAAAGTCGTCAACACCATTTCGCCGGACAAGGACGTCGACTGCTTCACGCCGGGGAGTGTCGGCCGGCTCTGGATCGGACTGCCGGGACCGGTTTCGTGCACCCCGCTCGGCTGCCTGATGCTGCTCCGCGACACGCTCGGCTCGCTCGCCGGCAAGCACGCCGTGGTCATCGGCCGCTCGAACCTCGTCGGCAAGCCCATGGCGGCGCTGCTGCTTCGCGAAAACTGCACGGTGACCCTGGCGCACTCCCGCACCGCCGATCTTGCCGGCGTGGTGCGGCAGGCGGACATCGTCGTCGCGGCCGTGGGCCGGCCGCAGATGATCAAGGGCGACTGGATCAAGCCGGGGGCGACGGTGATCGACGTCGGGATCAACCGCATTCCGGCGCCCGAGCGGGGCGAGGGCAAGACCCGCCTCGCGGGCGACGTCGACTATCCGGCCGCGGCCGAGATCGCCGGGGCCATCACACCGGTGCCGGGCGGGGTGGGGCCGATGACCATCGCGTGCCTGCTGGCGAATACGGTGACCACGGCCTCGCTCATCAACGGCTTGACGCCGCCGAGGGATCTAACGCCCTGACCAGCCGGAAGCTCCGCGCCACGGTGTGATCCCTGAGGCCGAAGGCGGGGACTTTTCCCGGCATGAGGGCGTCGATGACGGCCTGCGGGTCGGCAGCCTGGCGGGCGTCGACGACGACCGAGCTGAACGGCGGGACCGCCCCGATCCGCGCCTGTTCCAGCAGCTCGAAGAGCAGCACCCGGACGTTGCCGCGGGTCGCGCAGACGAGGCAGTCGGCGCCTGCGTGGTCGTGTCCCGTCTCGGGTTCCATGGTGATGTGCGCGGCGCCTTCCGGCACGACGAGTGGACCTGAGGTGACGACGGTGACCGGGATCGCGCGTGCTGCCGCCGCGAAAGGCGCGCTCATTCGGCTGCCGCCTGTGCGCGCCCGTCCCCGGGGGTGTAGTTGAGGAGGGGCGAGAGCCACCGCTCCACTTCGGCGACGGTCATGCCCTTGCGCCGGGCATAGTCTTCGACCTGGTCGCGCTCGACCTTGGCCACGCCGAAATAGAAACTCTCTGGGTGTGCGAAATAGAGTCCCGACACCGAAGCGCCCGGCCACATCGCGTAGCTTTCCGTGAGCTGCACGCCGATCCGCTTCTTCGCGTCGAGCAGACGGAAGAGCGTCGTCTTCTCGGTGTGGTCGGGCTGCGCCGGATAGCCGGGAGCGGGGCGAATGCCCTTATAGGGTTCGGCCGCCAATTCCTCGGGCTTGAATGCCTCGTCGGTCGCGTAACCCCAATAGCGCAGCCGCACGTGCTGGTGCATCATCTCGGCCAGCGCCTCGGCAAACCGGTCCGCGAGCGCCTTGACCAGAATGGACGAAAAGTCGTCGTTCTTCTTCACGAAGTCGGCGGAGATTGCATCCTCCTCGCCGCCCGCTGTGACGACGAAGCCGCCGAGATAGTCGGGCTTGCCGGTCTCGAGCGGCGCGATGAAATCGGCGAGCGCCATCGAGGCGTGACCCTCGCGGCGCGAGAGTTGCTGGCGCAGCGTGAAGAAGGTTGCGAGCTCCTGGTCGCGC
>DASZTU010000190.1:0-14001 GCA_035547975.1 Devosiaceae bacterium
CTCTGCCACCTCTCCGCGAGGGGTTGCGGGGCTTGCCCCGCAAGGTCGCGGCGCTTATGGCATAACGGGTCAGGCCCTGCAACAGGGCGACGCGCGACCGTGCCAGCGAACCCGGGATCAGGACGGATGCAGGCGAGAGCGAAGCGGGGCGCCATCGCCCTCTCGACCGGCCGGGAAAGGGAAGCGCCGCGCTTGCGGCGCCGGGCGGGGCTGCGCGGCCCTTTGCTTCTCCCCCGCCAAGGTCACGTCCGCCGCGGGCGGCTCCCCTCCGGACCCCTTCGAGGGGAAGCGCCGATCCTGATTTGGTGCGCGTCCGCTTCCCGCGAACCCGGCCCGCCGAACCCCTTGTGGGCGGCCAAAGCGAGGCCAGCCGCGCCGGCCCGCCGGGCGGCCGGACGTGCGCGAGCCATCACCTTCGCGCGCGGCGCCGGCGCCGGTGGCCCCCAATGACGCTGCTGTTCGTCTATGGCACGCTCCGCGATCCGGCGGTGCGCGCGTTCGTCCTCGGCCGTGCCCTCCCGGCGGGGGCGGTGAGCCCGGCGCGGGCCCGCGGCTTCCGCGCCGTTACCCTGCCGGGGCGGAGCTATCCCGCGCTCGTCGCCGGCCCGGGCGACGCCGAGGGCGACCTCCTCTGTGGCCTTTCGGCCGCGGATCTCGCGCGGCTCGACCGTTTCGAGGGCGACGAGTATGTCCGCCGCCCGCTCGAGGTCATCGGCCCCGACGGGGCGCTGATCGCTGAAGCTTATTGGCCGGCGTTCGAGGTTTCGCCGGACGCCCCGCCCTGGCGGCTCGAGGAATGGACCAGCCGCCACAAGGCAGCCTTTCTTGCCGCCGAAGTTGCCTCCCCGGAGGGACCGAAGCGGAACCTCTCCCACCCACCGTCGCGTTGAGGCCCCGCGAGGACCGCCCCGACGCCACCCCTGGAGGATAGCCGATGCCCCATCGCCGTACCGTACTCGCCGGCCTTGCCGCCGCGTCCATCCTGCCGGCCGCCCGGCATGCCTTTGCCTCCGGCACGCCGCTGCAGGCCGATGCGCTCAGCACCCAGGCGGGCGATCTCATCGTCCAGCCGGTCAACCACGCGACCGTCATCCTGTCGTTCAGCTCGGACATCATCTATGTCGATCCGGTCGGCGGCGGCCCCCGCTATTCGGCGTTCAACAAGCCGACGGCGATTGTCGTCACGCACATCCATCCCGACCACTTCGATGTCCCCACGCTCGAGGCGATCGGGGAGAGCGCCAAGCTCCTCATCGGCCCGCAGAACGTCGTCGATGCGCTGCCGGCCGGCCTCAAGGCCAAGGCGAAGGTCATGAAGAACGGCGACACCGGCGACATCAACGGCATCCCCGTCTCGGCGGTGCCCGCCTACAACACGACGCCCGACCGGCTCAAATACCACCCCAAGGGCGAGGGGAACGGCTACATCTTCACCTTCGGCGGCGGCAAGGTCTACGTGGCCGGCGACACCGAGGACACGCCCGAAATGCGGGCGCTGGTCGGCATCGGCGTCGCGTTCCTGCCGATGAACATCCCCTACACCATGAGCGCCGATCAGGCGGCGAGCGCCGTCAAGGCGTTCCAGCCGCGCATCGTCTATCCCTACCACTACGGCCAGGGCGGGGATGCGCCGCACAAGTTCGCCGACCTGCTCAAGGGCACGCCCGCTACCGAGGTGCGGATCCGGGACTGGTACGCCTATAGCTGAGCGGCCTCTTGGCGCGGGCGCCGGCGCACCGTGCCGCTATGCGGCGCGGTAGTGGAGGTGGACGACGCCGCTCGCAAAGCGGCGTTCGTCGAGGAGGACGAGCTTCCACAGCATGCCCGTCGAGAGGCACCGGGTGCCGTCGTCTCCCATGACGACGGGATGAATGAAGAGGTGGCACTCGTCGACGAGACCCATGGCGATTGCCTCGCCCGCGAGTTCTGCCCCGCCGATCGTCAGGTCCTGGGCCGATTCCGCCTTGAGGCGGCGGACGAGGTCCGGGTGGAAATCCGGCTCGATCCGCGTCCGGGCGGTCTCGGCGGCGTGGAGGGTGCGCGAGAACACCACCTTTTCGGCCTTGCGCCAGATCTCGGCGAAGTCGCGGATGACCGGCTGCTGGTTCTCGAGCGGCAGCGTCTCCCAGGGGATCATCACCTCATAAAGCCGGCGGCCATAGAGATAGGTGCCGATCGGGCGGTGCAGGTCGTTGATGAAGGCGTGCTCCTCGCCATCGGGCATGAGGACGTCGAAATTGCCGTCGCGATCGGCGATGTAGCCGTCGAGCGAGGCGATGGCCGAGTAGATGAGCCTGCCCATGATGGTTCCTCCATTGCTCCGGGGAGAATCGGCGCTTGCGGGCGCGCCGGGGTGCGCCGGGCGAGGGGCGCTGCGCCGCCGCAACCTTGACTCGACGGGCCTTTGCGGTCATAAGCCGTCGCCGAATGGCGCGCCGGGCCTTCCCGCCGCGCCGTTTTGTCGTGAAACCGCTGCCCGAGGTTTTGCGGGAGTTTCTCCCGCCACGCAAGTCCGGCTCGTTCGCCGGCACCGCAAGGCGCGACAGAAAGGCCGGCCGCTATCGGGCCGGAACGAAGAATGTTTGCAGTGATCAAGACCGGCGGCAAGCAATACAAGGTTGCCGCCAACGACGTGCTCAAGGTCGAAAAGCTCGATTCCGAAGCCGGCGACGTGGTGACGTTCGACCAGGTGCTGATGGTCGGGGAGGGCGGCGATGTGACCGTCGGCGCCCCGCTCGTCGAGGGCGCGCTGGTGGCCGGCCATATCCTCGAGACCAGGAAGCAGAAGACCATCATCGTCCTCAAGAAGGAGCGCCGGCAGCACTACAAGCGCCGCAACGGCCATCGCCAGCTCCTCTCGACGGTGCGGATCACCGAAATCCTGACCGGCGGCGCCCGGCCGACGACGCAGCCGGACGCCCGCATCAAGGCGCGCCTCGCCGCGGCGAACGCGACGAGTGCGCCGGCGGCGGTGAGCGAGCCCGCCCCCGCGCCGCAGGCCGCGGCTCCGGCGCCGGCCCCGGCCCCCGCGGCCGAGGAAAAGCCCGCCCGGGCGCCCCGCAAGGCGGCGGCCAAGCCCGAGGGCGAGTTCGTCGACGACATCAAGCTCATCGGCGGGGTCGGCGCGGCGCTCGAAAAGAAGCTCGCGGCCGCGGGCGTCACGAGCCTCAGGCAGATCGCCGAGTGGACGGAAGCCGACGTCGCCCGGTTCGACGAGGAACTGACGCCGCACGGCCGGGTGACCCGCGACGACTGGGTCGGGCAGGCCAGGGACCTCATCGCCGGCAAGCCGCCGCGCGCCAAGGTCGACCAGGAATCGGCCGAGGAAAAGCCCAAGTCGCGCGCCAAGAAGCCCGCCGCCAAGGCGGAAGACCAGGAATAGGAGACTGTTGAGATGGCACACAAGAAAGCAGGCGGTTCCTCCCGCAACGGCCGCGACTCGGCCGGCCGTCGTCTCGGCGTCAAGAAGTTCGGCGGCGAAGCCGTGATTCCGGGCAACATCATCATCCGCCAGCGCGGCACCAAATGGCATCCCGGCGAGGGCGTCGGCATGGGCATCGACCACACCATCTTTGCCACCGTCGCCGGCACCGTCGTCTTCAAAACGCGCGCCAACTCGCGCACCTACGTCTCGGTACACCCGGCCGAGGCGGCTGAATAACGGCAGGCTTGCGTCAACCCCTGCCGGAGACCATCTCCCCGGCAGGCCGAAAGCCGAATACCAGATCAAAGGGGGGCCGGTCGCCGGCTCCCCTTTTTTGCCGGATGGCTGTCATGAAGAAAGTCGACAAGAAGGTTGCCCCCGTTGCCGCCGCTGTCCGGGCCCCGCGCCCGCTCATGACCGGCACCCGAGCCAGCATGGAGCGGCTCGAGCACGCAACCGCCCGATTGAGCTTCAGGCGCATCCGCGACGCGCTGCCGGGCAAGATCGAGACGGCGCGCCTCGTCCTCAGGGCGCCCATGCGCGGCGACGTTCCGGCGCTCGTGGCGCTCGCCGACAACAAGAACATCGCCGAAAAGCTGGCGCGGCTGCCCAACCCCTATACGCGGGCCGATGCCATCGCCTTCATCGAGATCTTCGCGCAGCGGCCGGACGAGCGGCCCTATGCCATCACCGGCCCCGGCGGGGAGTTCATGGGCGTCGTCGGCTTCTCCTACGCCATGGGCGAGCACCCCGAGCTCGGCTACTGGCTCGGCGAGCCGCACTGGGGCAAGGGTTTTATGACCGAGGCGGTCAAGGGACTGCTCGAGGCGGCGTTCGCGACCGGCTTCTATCCGGCGGTCCGGGCGCGGGCGCTGCAGAGCAATGCGGGCTCGATCAACGTGCTGACCAAGGCGGGCTTTGCCAATCTCGGCGCGGCGGTCGACGAATCGGGCCTCCACAAGGGGCAGCCGATCTTCAGGTTCAGGATGGAGCGGCCCAGATGATCCCCCGGCTCACCACCCGGCGGCTGGTCCTGAGGGCCCCCGTCGCGGCCGACGTGCCCGCGATCGCGCGCTACCTCAACAATTTTGCGGTGGTCGGCAACCTCGCCCGCGTCCCCTATCCCTATTCGGTCGCCGACGCGGAGCACTGGCTCAACGCGCTGCCCGAAAGTCCGCGCCCGGAGGCGACGCCCTTCGCCATCGAGCTCCCCGAGGCAGGCTATATCGGCACGGTCGGCTTCCAGGTGACCAACGGCGAGCCGGAGCTCGGCTATTGGCTGGCCGAACCTTTCTGGCACCGCGGCATCATGACGGAAGCGGCCGCCGCGGTGATCGCCTGGTATTTCGGCCTCGCCCGCAGCGACCTCATCCGCTCAGGCGTCTTCCACTTCAACCGCGCCTCCCTCGCCGTGCAGCGCAAGCTCGGCTTCGTCGAAACCGGCGAGAGCCTCAGGCACTGCCTTGCGCGGGGCGAGGAGGTGCGTCATATCGACACCGAGCTCAGCCGGGAAAGCTGGGCGGGAGCCGTGGCGCGCGCCGAAGCGGAGCGGGTCGCCGTGTCCCGTCCGGAAAACGCCGCCCCTGAGGACAGATCATGAAATTCCTCGATCAGGCCAAGGTTTATATCCGGTCGGGCGACGGCGGCGCCGGATCGGTGTCGTTCCTGCGCGAAAAATTCCTCGAGTTCGGCGGGCCCAATGGCGGCGATGGCGGGCGCGGCGGTGACATCGTCGTCGAGTGCGTCGACGGGCTCAATACCCTCATCGACTATCGCTACCAGCAGCACTTCAAGGCCAGGACCGGCGGGCACGGCATGGGCAAGGACCGTCATGGGGCCAATGCGCCCGACGTGGTGATGCGGGTTCCGGTCGGCACGCAGATCTTCGAGGACGACAACGAAACGCTGATCGCCGACCTCACCGAGGTGGGCCAGCGCGTCGTGCTGCTCCGGGGCGGCAATGGCGGCTTCGGCAACGCCCATTTCAAGACCTCGTCCAACCAGGCCCCCCGGCGCGCCAACCCGGGTCAGCCGGGCACGGAAAAATGGATTTGGCTGCGGCTCAAGCTCATCGCCGATGCGGGGCTCGTCGGGCTCCCCAATGCGGGGAAATCGACCTTCCTCGCCGCGGTCTCGGCGGCCAAACCCAAGATCGCCGACTATCCCTTCACGACGCTCCATCCCAATCTCGGCGTCGTCCGGGTGGGTGAGCGCGATTTCGTCCTCGCCGATATTCCCGGGCTCATCGAAGGGGCCCATGAGGGGCACGGCATCGGCGACCGCTTCCTCGGTCACATCGAGCGCTGCGCCGTCCTGATCCACCTCGTCGACGGGACTGAGGAGGATGTGGCGGGCGCCTACAAGACCATCCGGTCCGAGCTCGAGCTCTACGATGCGGGCCTAACGGAAAAGCCCGAGATCGTCGTCCTCAACAAGGTGGACGCGCTCTCGCCCGAAGAGGCCAAGGCCAAAGCGAAGGCGCTCAAGAAGGCGAGCCGGTCGGAGCCGATGCTGGTTTCGGGGGCGACGCACCAGGGCCTCGAGGCCGTGCTCCATGCGGTGCTCCGGGTGCTCGACGAGGCCAAGGCCGGGCGCGACGAGGCGGCGCGCGCCGCCACACACGCGGCGTGGACGCCATGAGCGCTACCTCTCGGGCGAAGCTTGCCGCGCTCGGCCCGGGGGGCGCTGTAGCGCCCGCGACGCCCGCGGGCGAGGACGCGCTCGGACCTTACCGGCGGCTCACCATCAAGATCGGCTCGGCGCTCCTCGTCGACGGCAAGACCGGTAAGCTCCGGCGCGAATGGCTCAGGGCGCTGGCCGAGGACCTTGCGGCGCTCAAGGCCGAGGGGCGGGACGTGGTGATCGTCTCCTCGGGAGCGATTTCGCTCGGCCGGCGCATCCTCAGGCTCGAGGCCACGAGCCTACCGCTCGAGGAGAGCCAGGCCGCGGCGAGCGCCGGGCAGATCGCGTTGTCGCAGGCCTGGGCCGAGGCGCTTTCCGCGCACGCCATCATCACCGGGCAAATCCTCATCACGCCCAACATCACCGAGGAGCGGCGCTACTATCTCAACGCCCGCACCACGATTGCGACGCTCCTGTCGCTCGGGGCCGTGCCGATCATCAACGAGAACGACTCCGTCGCCACGGCCGAAATCCGCTACGGCGACAACGACCGCCTGTCGGCGCGGGTCGCGACGATGATCGAGGCGGACCTGCTGGTTCTCCTTTCCGACGTGGATGGGCTCTATACCGCCCCACCCAGCAAGGACCCGACGGCCGAGCACCTGCCGTTCGTTCCGGCCATCACGCACGAGATCGAGGCGATGGCGGGGGGCGCCGCGAGCCATCTCAGCCGTGGCGGCATGACCACCAAGATCGAAGCCGGCAAGATCGCAACGCTCGCCGGTACGGCGATGATCATCGCCAAGGGCACCGACATGCATCCGCTGCGCGCCCTGCGGCAGGGCGGCCGGCACACGCTCTTTGCGGGGCGCGACAATCCCGCCGCGGCGCGCAAGCGCTGGATCATGGGGCATCTCGACGTGACCGGCGGTGTCCATGTGGATGCCGGCGCCGTGCGGGCGCTGATGAACGGCAAGAGCCTGTTGCCGATCGGCGTGACACGGATCAGCGGGGAGTTCTCGCGCGGGGATGCGGTTGCGGTCTATGATCCGGACGGCGTCGAGATCGCGCGCGGCCTCGCCGGGCTCGACAGCGCCGAGGCGGCGCTGGTCAAGGGCAAGAAGAGCCAGAGCGTCGTCGAAATGCTCGGCATCGGCCACCGCAGCGAGATGATCCATCGCGACAATCTGGTGCTGCTCACGGGGATGGAGAAGGCATGAACGCGCTGACAGCAACATCGGCCGACATCGCCGGCCTCATGGCCGATCTGGGCGCAAGGGCCCGCCGGGCCGCCGGGACGCTGGCCTTTGCGCCGGCCGGGAAGAAGACGGCGGCGCTGCTCGCGGCGGCCGATGCGCTGGACAAAGCGCGCGCCGAAGTGCTCGCGGCCAATGCGGCCGATCTCGCGGCGGCGCGCCAGCGCGGGCTTTCCGCCGCCTTCCTCGACCGGCTCGAACTCAACGACCGGCGCTTTGCCGGAATGGTCACGGGCCTGCGCGAAATCGCGGCCCTGCCCGATCCGGTGGGCACCGTCATTGCCGAATGGGACCGGCCGAATGGGCTCCACATCCAGCGGGTGCGCACGCCCCTCGGGGTGATCGGGGTGATCTTCGAGAGCCGGCCGAACGTCGCCGCCGACGCGGGCGCGCTGACGCTCAAGTCCGGCAATGCCGTGATCCTGAGGGGCGGCTCCGACTCGACGCAGTCGGTGCGCGCCATTCACGCGGCGCTCGTTGCCGGGCTCAGGGCGGCGGGGCTGCCGGAGGACGCGATCCTTCTCGTGCCGACCACCGACCGGGCGGCGGTCGGCGAAATGCTGGGCGGCCTTTCCGGCAATATCGACGTGATCGTGCCGCGTGGCGGCAAGACGCTCGTGGCGCGTGTCGAGGCGGAGGCCAGGGTGCCGGTCTTTGCCCATCTCGAGGGCCTTTGCCACACCTTCATCGACAAGTCGGCGCAGCTCGACATGGCCGTCGAGGTAACGCTCAACGCCAAGATGCGGCGCCCCGGCGTCTGTGGGGCGACCGAGACGCTGCTGGTGCACCGCGAGGCGGTCGCAACGCACCTCAAGCCGGTCCTCACCGCCCTCCGGGACAGGGGCTGCGAAATCCGCGGCGACGAGACGGTCGTCAAGATGATCGAGGGCGCCATTCCTGCAACCGAAGAGGACTGGCGGACCGAATACGAGGACGCGATCATCTCGGTCAAAATCGTCGCCGACGTCGACGAGGCGATCGCCCATATCGGCCACTACTCCTCGCATCACACCGAAGCCATCATCAGCGAGGATCCGGCGTCGGTGCGGAAATTCTTCGCCGAGATCGACTCGGCGATCCTCCTCCACAACGCCTCGACGCAGTTCGCCGATGGCGGCGAATTCGGCTTCGGGGGCGAAATCGGCATCGCGACCGGCAAGATGCACGCGCGCGGCCCGGTCGGGGTCGAGCAACTGACGAGCTTCAAATACCTCATCGAGGGCCAGGGGCAGGTACGCCCGTGAGATCGTGCCTGCGGCCCACCCCCCACCCATCCTCCCCCGCACGGGGGGAGGAGCACGTGTGGCAATGCCGTGCTCCATCCTCTCTCGCCCCGTTGCGGGGAGGGGGCACGCGCGGGGGTTGGCCGCACATACCAACCGCCTGGCCTGACACTGCCGAGGTCCGGCCCGCTTGACCGCTCTTCCGCGTTCCATCACCGCCTTGCCGGCGGCCGCTCCCGGCATGCGCATCGGCCTTTTTGGCGGCAGCTTCAACCCGCCGCACGAAGGGCATCGGCTGGTCGCGCTCCAGGCGCTGAAACGGCTCAACCTCGACGCGGTATGGCTGCTCGTCTCGCCGGGCAACCCGCTCAAGGATCATTCCGACCTCGCCCCGCTCGCCGAGCGGGTCGAGGCGGCGCGGCGGGTGGTGCGGCATCCCCGGGTCCATGTTACCGGATTCGAGGCCGCGCGCGGCTTCACCTACACCTACGAGGCGCTGCGCTTCCTCAGGCAAACGCACCCGGGCGTGCGCTTCGTCTGGATCATGGGAGCCGATAATCTCAGCCAGTTCCACCAATGGGAGCGCTGGCGGGAAATCGCCCGGCTGATGCCGATGGCCGTCTATGTGCGGCCCGGCTCGACCCGGCTCGCGCCGGTGTCGCCGGCGGCGGTGGCGCTCGCGCCCTACCGGGTGGACGAGCGGGACGCCCCCCTCCTCGCGGCGATGCGCCCGCCCGCCTGGGTCTATCTCCACGGGCTGATGTCGAGCCTCTCCTCCTCGCGAATCCGCCTGGAACGCCAGCGCAAAAGTAAAGTTTTATAGCCACTTGATGCGCCGGTCTTGCGGAACGCCCGGGCTGCGCGCATATTCATCGGTGCCGAAACGGGATTTTCCGCATTCTTGCGACGCGCGACCCATTCGAACCAACTGGAAGGACTGTGCAGATAAGCATGACCCTGACTCTTCGAGCAGGGGCGGAGGAAACTTGCTGATGGCGCCCTCGCCCAATACTGCCCCCAAACTCGCCGAAGCGCCGCAAGTCTCCATGATCGACGTCGTGCTGCAAAGCCTCGAGGATGCCAAGGCCGAGGACACCGTGGCCATTGACGTCACGGGCAAATCCTCGCTCACCGACCACATGGTGGTGACCACCGGCCGGTCCAACCGGCATGTCGGGGCGGTCGCCGACCAGTTGATCAAGGCGCTGCGCGAAGCCGGTTTCGGCAAGCCGCGCGTCGAGGGACTGTCGCATTGCGACTGGGTGCTGGTCGACGGCGGGGACGTCATCGTCCACATCTTCCGCCCGGAAGTGCGCGAGTTCTACAACATCGAAAAGATGTGGCAGGCCGAGTTCGCCGGGTAAGACCGGCGAACCGCACCAATCCGGCAGCCGCGCGGACCGCGGCCTCCCGTTGGCCGCCTTCCTGGCTTCAGAGGCTCGCCATGAAGCGCGCCCCGGAAGAATGACCTGACGGCGAGTTGCCGAACCGCGGGGTCGGAGCCTTGCGCATCACCATTCACGCCGTGGGGCGGATGAAGCAGGGCCCGGAGCGCGAGCTCGTCGCGCGCTATCTCGGGCGCGCCGTGGCGACCGGCAAGGCCCTCGGCCTCACCGGCTTCGACGTCATCGAAATCGCTGAATCGCGGGCATCGAGCCCCGCCGCCCGCAAGGCGGAGGAGGGGAGGGCGCTGCGCGCCGGCTTCGGGCCGGCAGCGCTCGTCACCCTCGACGAGCGCGGCAAGGCGATGAGCTCGGAGAGTTTTGCGGCCGCGATCGGGAGCTGGCGCGACGGCGGCCGGGCGGCACTCGCCTTCGTCATCGGCGGTGCCGACGGGCTCGATCCGGCGCTGGTTGAGGAGTCGGAGCTCAGCCTCAGCTTTTCCCCGCTCACCTGGCCGCACCAGCTGGTGCGCATCATGCTCGCCGAACAACTCTACCGCACGACGACCATCCTTTCGGGCCACCCTTACCACCGCGGCGGGTGACGGCGCGGCCGATGCGGCGGGATGAATGGCCGACGGCAATTCATGCGGCGTTTCGCCGGCCCTTTGCTATCTTCGCCACGTGATTCGACGGCAAGGTCGCGTAAGCTCGGCGGCCGTGGCAGGCGTGGTGCTTGCCGCGCTCGCGATCGGCTGCGCCGCAACGAGCCTCGGCCAGTCGCCGGCCGGCGGGACGCCTTCGCCCGACGCCGGCCCGGTCCCGCTCGCGCCGCCCAACACGCTCGCGACGCCGGGCGTCGACAATCCCCCGCCGCTCGGCGCGACCTTCAACGACCAGGCGGCGGACCAGGCCCGGGCCGCGGCCGCGGCGGCGCAGGCGGCGGTTGCGAAAAAGCAGCTCGACGCGCTCCAGGCGACGGCCGGCCTCAGCCAGCAGAAGATCGACAACCTCAAGGCCGAAATCGCCAACATGAACGGCGACAAGGCCAAGCAGAGCGCGGCGCTGATCGCGGCGGGCCAGCGCCTCAAGATCGCCGAGATCGAAGTGCAGTCGATGGAGGAGCGCATGAGCGCGCTCGCGGCGGCGGAGGCCGAGGTGCACGGCCGGCTGGACGGAGCGGACGCCTCCATCTCCAACATGCTCGCCGCGCTCGAGCGCATTTCCCTCAATCCGCCGCCCGCGCTGATCGTCGATCCGCAGGATGCGCTCGGCTCGGCCCGCGGCGCCATCCTCATCTCGGCCATTTTGCCGCAGCTCAAGGCCAAGGCAGACCAGGTGGTGGCCGACCTCAAGAAGCTCGAGGGCATCAAGGCGGAGGCGGTCAAGGAGCAGGACCAGCTCAGGGCCGACTACGCTGTGCTCGAGGAAGAGCAACTGCGGATCGCAACGCTCATCCAGGCCAAGAAGCAGAGCATCGACGCCGCCAGCCAGCAGCTCAGCGCGGAGGAGCAGCAGGCGGCCGACCTCGGCGGCAAGGTGGACGCGATGAAGCAGCTCGTCGCCAGCCTCAACGCCAAGGCGGCGGCGGTTTCGGCCGCCGCGAGCGCGGCGCATCTCAACCTGCCGGCGACGACACCCGAAGCCGTGCGGGCGGCGCTGGCCAACACCTCGCGCACCGCGCCCGCGCTCCCCTTCCCTTCGGCCAAGGGCTATCTGACGCTGCCCGCCGCCGGCACCGATGTTGCCGATTTCGGCGCCAATGACGGGTACGGGGGAATTTCCAAGGGGCTGTCGCTGCAGACGCCGCCCAAGGCCCAGGTGGTCGCCCCGGCGGACGGCTGGGTCGTCTACAAGGGCCCGTTCCTCAATTATGGCCAAATCGTCATCCTTAATCCCGGGCAGGATTACACCATCCTGTTGGCGGGGCTTGAGACCGTTTCAGTCAATCTGGGCCAGTTCGTGCTTGAAGGGCAGCCTGTCGGCGCCATGGGCTCACGCACAATTGGTCGCAACCTCGCCACCAGCGCTGGTGTCTCGGCGCCGACGCTCTATATTGAGCTCAGAAAAAATGACGAGCCCGTCGATCCGCATGGATGGTGGGCCTCTCCTGTCAACACGACCCAGAGTGGATAACCTTTGATGCGTTTGCCGTCTGCCCGCGCTGCCTTGCTGGCGGTCGCCCTGCTTGCCTCGACCGCGCCCCTGGCCGCCTACGCGCAGGAAACGGCGCCCGCGCCCGCCGGACAAACCGCCCCGGCGGCGCCATCGACGAGCCCGGCCGCTCCCTCGAGCGAACCCGCCGCCCCGGCGCAACCGGCGCCGGCCAACGACAATGGCGCGCCCGCCAACGACAGTGGCGCGCCGGCGCCCGGCGAATCCGGCGGCTCGCCGGATGCCGGCAAGCCGCGCTCGGCGGCCGAGATCTATTCCGACCTCGACCTTTTCGGCGAAGTTTTCGACCGCATCCGCAGCCAGTATGTGGACGTCACGGACGAGCGCAAGCTGATCCATGCGGCGCTCCAGGGCATGCTCTCCTCGCTCGATCCACACTCGGGCTATCTCGAGCCGCAGAGCTATGACGACATGCAGGAGGATACCTCCGGCGAGTTCGGCGGCCTCGGCATCGAGGTGCAGATGGAGGATGGGGTGATCAAGGTGGTCTCCCCCATCGACGGCTCGCCGGCCGCCAAGGCCGGGGTGCTCCCCAACGACCTCATCACGGCGCTCGACGGCGTGCAGGTGCAGGGCATGACGCTCGACGACGCCGTCAAGAAGATGCGCGGCCCGGTCGGCAGCAAGATCAAGATCACCATCCAGCGCCAGGGCGCCGATGCCCCGATCGACCTCACCCTGACGCGCGACACCATCGCCATGCAGGCGGCCCACATGTCGCTCGAGGGCGACGTCGCGGTGATTCGGCTCGACAAGTTCTCGGAGCAGGCTTTCCCGGGCATCCAGAAGGCGATCGGGGACATCTATACGCAGCGCAAGGGCGTCCCGCCCAGGGGCATCATCCTCGATCTGCGCAACAATCCCGGCGGGCTCGTCGACCAGGCGGTGCAGGTGTCCGATGCCTTCCTCAAGCAGGGGGCGATCGTCCTGACGCGCAGCCGGCTCGACCAGGAGAGCGCGCGCTACGACGCCAAGCCCGATGCCCTCGACTCCAAGATCGCGGGCGTCCCGCTGGTCGTGCTGATCAACGGCGGCACCGCCTCGGCGGCCGAAATCGTGGCCGGCGCCCTGCAGGACCACAAGCGCGCGACGCTCGTCGGCACGCGCTCGTTCGGCAAGGGCACGGTGCAGTCGATCATCAGCCTCGGGGCGGATGGCGCCATGCGCCTCACCACGGCGCGCTACTACACGCCGAACAACCGCTCGATCCAGGCCGCCGGTATCCAGCCCGACATCGTCGTCAAGGAGACGGTGCCGCCCGAGCTCAAGGGCAAGGACGAAATCGTCGGCGAGGCGGCGCTGCCCGGCCAGATCGGCGGCGGCACGCAGCCGGTCGCGACCACCGGGTCCTCGGTCTATGTCCCGGCCGACAAGACCAAGGACGACCAGCTGCAGTACGCGATCAAGCTGATCAACGGGCAGGTCAGCGACCCGACCTATCCACCGAAGGCGGAATAGGCTGCGCGGGAGTCCGGCGCTCACCCGAGTGGTGAGCTTGTCGAACCATGGGCCGGGACACCAGAGGCGTGCCCCCTCATGGTGAGGTGCGAGCGCAGCGAACCTCGAACCATGGGGGCCCCAACCAGGCGCCGGCCCTCTCCCTCCCCCTTGTGGGGAGGGGTCAGGGGTGGGGGTGGCCAGATGCGCCGCCCCCCCCCGCCGAGTGTTACGGATGGCCGGTTTTCCTTTGCCAAAATGGATTCCCGCTGGCGCGGGAATGACGCCGGATTTGCGCGGGAATGACGCCGGGATGGGGGGTGCAGTGGCCCAAGTCCGTGCCCCAACCACCGTCATCCCCGGGCTTGACCCGGGGATCCAGCCGGCCTCACCGGTGGCACACGCGGCGCAGTATGCTGGATGGCCGGGTCAAGCCCGGCCATGACAAGGCGGGGACAAGGTGCCCCCGGACCTCCCCCTTC
>DASZTU010000191.1:0-2469 GCA_035547975.1 Devosiaceae bacterium
GTCGTCGTGCCGGCGGGGCCAGCCGGACCAGCCGGACCCGCATCGCCCTTCGGGCCCTGCGCGCCGGCAGGCCCAACGTCGCCCTTGGGGCCGGCAGGACCGGCCGCACCGGGCTCACCTTTCGGCCCCTGGGGACCCGCGGGGCCGACGTCGCCCTTGGGACCGGCAGGACCGGCCGGGCCAGCGGGACCCGCCGGGCCGACGTCACCCTTGGGGCCGGGCGGGCCGGCCGGGCCCACATCTCCCTTTGCCCCCGCCGGGCCGGCAGGGCCAGCTGGACCTGCATCACCCTTGGGGCCAGCCGGACCCGCGGGGCCAGCAGGGCCGACATCGCCCTTGGGACCGGCAGGGCCGGCGGGGCCAGCCGGACCCGCGTCGCCCTTCGGACCCGGCGTCGCCTGAATCTTGGCGATCGCGTCATTCAGCTGCGCCGATGTCACCCCGCCGAACAGGCCGACCACCTGCCCGCCGCTCGCGGCGCTCCAAATCCACAACAGCACAAACAGCACCAGGGCGCCGATGAACCCCGGCACCAGCTTATCGGTGAACCAATTCCCCTCCACGACTCGCTCCCTCGACCCGCGTGTTTTCCCCCTCCATCATATCGGGGCCGTTCAAATCCGAAAGGGTCGATTCTTTTGGGCGCGCGCCTCCGGCGGGGCCGTGGGAGAACGGCGTTTTGCCGCCCGGGGGCGGGGCCGATCGCGGCTAGATTTCGGGACCTTCGATTTCGGTGAATTTCGGTCCTTCGCGGCGCGCCCGGAACTCGCTCCAGCGGCCCGCAATGCGGGTGCGGGCGCCGTCGGCAAACACCGTCGCGATGCCGGCGAGCACGACCACGGCGAGCCCGAAGAGGCCGACCTGGTCGGGAAACTCGGCGTAGAACAGTGAGCCGAAGGTCACGGCCCAGAGTATTTGCGAATACTGGAGCGGCGCCACAGCGCTCGCCGGCGTGTGTTGCAGCGAGGTGATGATGAGGAGCTGCGCGGTGCCGCCGAGGAGGCCGATGCTCATCAGGCGGAAGAATTCCATGGGCGTGAGCATCTGGAAGGTGAAAACCATCAGGATGCCGGCGCCGATGATCTGGTAGGCCCCGTTCATCGCGACGATCGAAAGCTTCTTTTCGCGGCCGGAGACCATGCGCAGGATCGTCGTCGAGGCAGCCCCGGCAAAGGCGGCGACGAGCGCCGTAAGGTGACCCCAGTGGAGCTCGCGGAAGCCGGGCCGCACGACCACGAGAACGCCGACGAAGCTCAGCGCGACGAGGAGCCAGCGATCGAGCGTGACGCGCTCCTTGAGCACCACGACCGAAAGGACGGTCAGGAACACCGGGTTGAGGAACGCGATCGAATACGCCTCGGCGAGCGGGATGGTGGTGAAGGAATAGGTGATGGCAATGGAGCTCGTCAGCGCCGTGACGCCCCGAATGTGCATGAGGAGCGGCGCGCTGAGCCGGAACGCCTGCCGCCAGTGCTCGCCCCGCGGCTTGGCGAAGACCGCCGGCAGCAGCGCGAACACGTTGGCAAAGAAGCCGATTTCGAAGATTCCCAGCTCGCCCGAGAAGCTTTTGACGACGGCGTCTCCGCAGGAGTAGAGCCCGTAGGAAACAAGCGCGAAAACGACGCCGAGCGGCATCTGGGATAGGTCCGAGAGGCGGGGAGGGAAACCGAGGCAGGAAACAGTGTATAGGAGTCGCCGATTGTGCTGTCGACGCCGTTACACAAATTAATCCGGATATCCTCCTGGTGCGGCGCCTCCACCACATGGCCCGGCGGATAGGAACAGGTAGCCGGCCCAGCGGGCGGCCCGAATCGGCTTCTCCTGGTGATAAGAGTTTGCCTACCGGGCCCGCACCCGATTGCCGCGCGGATTGTGCTCGAGCTCGACGAGCCCCAGCGCCTCGAGCACCGGCGGCACGTAGTTGCCGAAACGGCCGCGAAGGCCCTTTTTGAGGCCATACCAGCCGCCCACCGGGTTATCCGGCGAGCGGGCCCAGGCTTCGACCGTGCCTTCCCTGGCCGGCTTCTGCTCGTCGGCATTGCCGAGCTCCATCCAGTCACCGTGCGCCTTGAGCATGGCGTGGAGGTCCTCGATGGCACTGAGGTGGTAGCGCAACTCGGTGCCTCCCGCGACGCAGACGAGGGCAGGCGGGGTGGCGTCGGGCTCCCGCCAGAGGGTGATCTCGCTTGTGCCCGGCGGGGTCTTGAGTTGCCAGGGATCCGCCTTGGTACCCGTTGCCATGCGCGCCTCCTCTTGCTTGCCTCTCCTCGAAGACGGGCCTCACCCCGCCAGGTCCTGCACCGCGACGAAGTCCGCCAGCGCCAGCCCCACGGCCTGCCAGCCGATGTGGAAGGTCGCGACGCGCTGCGGCCAGATCGCGATCGCCTCGGCCGTCAGGGGCCGGTGCATGATGGTGACGCGGGTGCCGCCATCGGCCGCGACGAAGCTGATGTCGACGTCCGTCGGGGC
>DASZTU010000192.1:0-8347 GCA_035547975.1 Devosiaceae bacterium
ACGGTCTGGACCTATGGGGCAAAGCCGCTCTACCGCCCCGGCGATCCGGGCGCCGGCCACACGTTCGGCGGCTACTCCTCGGCCATCACGGTGATCGACAATTTCGTGGTCAAGATCCCGGACGCCCTGCCCCTCGACCAAGCGGCGCCGCTCCTTTGCGCCGGCATCACCATGTACTCCCCGCTCAAACGCTTCGGCGCGGGGCCGGGCAGGCGCGTCGGCATCGTCGGCCTCGGGGGCCTGGGGCACGTCGGGCTCAAGATCGCCAAGGCCATGGGCGCGCATGTGAGCCTCATCACGAGCTCGCCCGCAAAAGTCGCGGACGGCCGCGCGCTCGGAGCGGACGACGTGATCGTCTCGACGGATGCGGCAGCGATGAAGGCCGCGCGGCTCAGCCTCGACCTCATCGTCGATACCGTCTCAGCCACGCACGACATGGACGCCTATATGGGCCTTCTGGCGCTCGAAGGTGCCCTGGTCATGGTGGGCCTGCCGCCCGGCAAGCTGCCGATCAAGGCCTCGACCCTCATCAACAAGCGGCGCATTTTTACCGGCTCGAACATCGGGGGCATCGCGGAAACGCAGGAGATGCTCGATTTCTGCGCGGCGCACGGCATCACGGCGGAGATCGAGCGCATCGCGGCGCAGCAGATCGACAGCGCCTACGAGCGCCTCGCCAGGGCGGACGTCCGCTACCGCTTCGTCATCGACGCGGCGACGCTGGGCTGATGGCGGGACGCACGGCCAGGCCTGCCTCGTTCGCGCTGTCACCCGGCCGCGCCCGCGCCCTGTGGCTGCGGGCGCAGCGGCTCGACCAAGCGGCGCCGTTCGGCGAAGGACCGGCCGCCACGCCCGCGGCCGTCCGCCACCTCGGCTACGTGCAGATCGACACCATCAACGTCATCGAACGCTCGCATCACCACATTCTCTTCACCCGCATCCCGAGCTACCGGCCGGAGCACCTCCACCGGGCGCAGTCGGCGGAGAAATCGGTCTTCGAGTACTGGACGCATGCGCTGGCCTACGTCCCGACCGAGGACTATCGATTCTTCATTCCGGCCATGAAGCGGCGGCGGGAGAAACCGCCCACCTGGTTCGGCTCGGTCACGCCCCCCGAGTACCGCCGGCTGATGCGCCGCATCCGCAGAGAAGGGCCGCTCTCCATCGCCGACATCGACGACGACGTGCTGGTCGAAAAGGACCATCCCTGGGCGAGCCGGAAGCCCTCGAAGCGCGTCCTGCAACTCGCCTTCTATACCGGCGACCTCACCATCAGCGCCCGCGCCGGCATGCTGAAGACCTACGAGGTGACGGAGCGGCATTTCGGCTGGACCACGCGGCCGCGCCCGGCGACCCCCGGCCAATATGCAAAATACCTGCTCGAACGGGCCCTTCGGTCGCAGGGCGTGGTGAGCCTCGATTCCATCAACTATGGGGAGGCGCACCAGCGGAAAGCCGTGCAGGCCCTGCTCGAGGGCGCGGTGCGGCGCCGGCAACTCGTCCCCGTCCATCTCGAGGGTGCGGCGCATGTGCAGCACTGGGCGCCGCCCGAGGCGCTCGAGGCCGAACTGCCCGAGCCCGACCGCGTCCACATCCTCTCGCCCTTCGATCCGCTGATCATCCAGCGCAAGCGCCTCGCCGCCTTTTTCGGCTACGATCATCGTTTTGAGGCATATCTTCCGGCGGAAAAGCGCGTGCTCGGCTACTTCGCCCTGCCGGTGCTGGTCGGGGACCGCATCGTCGCCGCCATCGACCTCAAGACCGACCGGCAGGCGAAGCGCCTGCTCATCCAGCGGTGGACCTGGCTCGAGCCCGAAACTCCCGCGCTCAGGCGGCGCATCGAGGAGGCACTCGGTCCGTTCGAGGCGTTTCAGCTGGCCCGGCTCGAACTCGACCCGCCGATCGCCGAATCCGCTTGACCGCCCTTCCCCGCCCGGCGAATTCTGACCGCCCCCTCTCCAAAAATCCTCATCACATGGCAACCCACCGCTTCGAAGCCACCCGCTGGTACAACACCATTGGCTCGCACCCGCCGGCCCTCACCGTCCGGAGCGGCGATACCGTCGTCACCGAGACCATCGACGCGGGCAGCTTCGACAAGGATGGCGTGCAGCGTCTCCACGGCCCGAACCCGATGAACGGGCCGATTTTCGTGGAAGGCGCCGAACCGGGCGACGCCTTGCGGGTCTCGATCGACGCCATGCGCCCGATCCGGGCCACCGGCTGGACGATGACGCCCGTCTCGGGGCTCGTGGTCGACCCTGAGGCGGTGCGCGACCTGCCGCCCCGCCGGCAGGTGACGTGGAACATCGACCGCAACGCGCTCACCACGCGGCTCGCCGAACCGCCCGCGGGGCTCGACTACCTCACCCTGCCGCTCGAGCCGATGATCGGCTGCTTCGGCGTCGCGCCGAAGCTCGGCCAGGCCATCTCGACCGCGACCAGCGGCGAGCACGGCGGCAACATGGACTACCGGCTCTTCGGCCCCGGCACGACGGTCTGGTTTCCCGTTGCGGTGCCGGGGGCGCTCTTTCACCTCGGCGACTGCCATGCGACGCAGGGCGACGGCGAAATCGTCGGCACCGGCATCGAGACCTGCTTCGAGGTGACCGTCACCCTGACGGTCGAAAAGGGCCGCGCCATCACCTGGCCCCGCGGCGAAACCGCCGACGACATCTTCACCGTCGGCAATGCCCGCCCGCTGGACCAGGCGCTGCAGCACGCAACGACCGAAATGCTCGCATGGCTCGGCACCGACTATGGCCTCGACAAGACAGCGGCGAGCCATCTCCTCGGCCAGGTCGTGCGCTACGACGTCGGCAACGTCTTCGACCCGGCCTATACGATGGGCTGCCGGGTGGCCAAGAAGTGGCTGCCGCCGCGGCGCGGATGAACCCCGCGTGAGGTCGGGGCCGTCGCCGGCCTCCAGCCTCTTCCCGATCGCCGAACCGCACAGCCGCCACCGGCGCCGGGGCGGATTCTGACGCCCCAGCGCCGGCGGGCTTGACGGGCTTTGCCGTCTGCTTCATAACCATTTCGTTCTTGAACGTTCTGGTTATGAAATGACATCGTCCGAACAGCTCGACGCGACCTTCATCGCCCTCGCCGACCCGACCCGGCGCGCCATTCTGGCCCGCCTCGCCGAGGGCGAAGCCTCGGTCGCCGAGCTCGCGGCGCCGTTTTCGATCAGCCAGCCGGCGATCTCGAAGCATTTGAAGATTCTGGAGCGGGCCGGGCTCATCGCGACCGGCCAGGCGGCAACCCGCCGCCCGCGCAAGCTCGTCGCCGCGCCCCTGGCCGAGGCCGCCGCCTGGATCGAGCGGTACCGGAAGAACTGGGAGCAGAATTTTACCCGGCTCGACGCCCTGCTCACCGAACTCAAGACCCCTTCGTCACCTCAGAAGAATTAGGAGACCCCTCATGCACAAGATCACCCCGTTCCTGTGGTTCGATACCGAAGCCGAGGAAGCCGCCGAGTTCTACGTCTCGCTCTTCCCCAACTCGCGCATCACCGGCAAGACCCACTACGGCGAAGGCGCGCCGGGGCCAAAGGGCCAGGTGATGACGGTGAGCTTCGAGCTCGATGGCCTGCCCGTGACCGCCCTCAATGGCGGGCCGATCTACAAGTTCACGGAGGCGGTTTCCTTCTCCGTCAGCTGCGAAGACCAGGCCGAGGTCGATCGCTTCTGGAACGCGCTGACCGCCAATGGCGGACAGGAAGGGCCCTGCGCCTGGCTCAAGGACAAATACGGCTTCTCCTGGCAGATCGTGCCCAAGGCCCTGATGCGCCTCCTTGGGGACCCCGACCCGAAGAAGTCGCAGGCCGCCATGCAGGCCATGCTCAAGATGAAGAAGATCATCATCGCCGACCTCGAGGCCGCCGCGGCCGCGGCCTGAACCAGCAATCGGGAGATTTTCCATGCCAGCCCCCGCAGAAGTCACCCTCCCCTCCGACACCCAGGTCAAAGTCGTTCGCGAGTTCGACGCGCCGCGCAGCCTCGTCTATCTCGCCTTCACCAAGCCCGAGCTCGTCCAGCGCTGGCTGCTCGGTCCGCCGGGATGGACCATGCCGGTTTGCGAGATCGATCTGCGCGTTGGCGGCACCTACCACTACCGCTGGCGCAACCAGGCGAGCGGCGATGAATTCGGGTTTCGCGGCGAATACCGCCGCATCGACCCGGAGGAGCGGATCGACAGCCTCGAGACGCCCGAGGATGTCGACACGATGGAGTCGATGGAGGTCGAGACCCGCTTCGTCGCCGTCGGCGAGCGGACCCGCGTCGAATACCTGATGACGAGCGCTTCCAAAGAGGCCCGGGACGCGGCCCTCGCAACCGGCATGACCGACGGCATGGAGATGAGTTTCAAGCAGCTCGACGGCGTGCTGGCCACAACGCCCGCGTGAGTCGTTTCGCGCGCCGGCGGCCGGGCGCGGCCCCGCCTTATTCCTTCCGGCCGAGCGGGTCGTCGCCCACCGCTTCGAAGCGGCCGCTCACCGGATCGCGGACCAGCAACCGTCCCGTCGCGACGCCGAAATAGGCGCCATGCAGGTGGAGGCGCCCCGCTTCCACCTTTTCCTTGACCCAGGGAAAGCTCATCAGGTTCTTGAGGCTCAGCTCGACCGAAGCGAATTCGAGCCGGCGCTGGAAGGCCTCCCGGTCGTAGCGGGCATGCGGCCCGAGTGCGGCGGCGGCCGGGGCGATCTGCGACATCCACTGGCTGATGAAGTTGCCTTCGGAAAGGGGCGCGCTCGCTTCGGCGAAGAACCGGATGCCCCCGCATTGCGCGTGGCCGAGCACGACCACATGCTTCACATTCAGCGCCTGCACGCCGAACTCGAGCGCGGCACTCGTGCCGTGCTGGGTCGCGTGGTCCGGCTGGTAGGGCGGCACGATGTTCGCGACATTGCGCACGACGAGTATCTCGCCCGGCGCCGCATCGAAGATCACCTCCGGCGACACGCGCGAATCGACGCAGCCGATGAGCATGATCTCGGGCTGCTGCCCCGCCTCCGCCAGCATGGCATAGCGCGAGCGCTCGCGCGCGAACCGTCCTTCGACGAAGCTGCGATAACCATTGACCAGCCGTTCCGGAAACATGCGCGCCTGCCCTCGAACCGGCCACGACCGGCCGGCAGACCGTCCTAGCAGAGCGCGCCGCAGCGGCTCAACCGGTTAGGACTTGCTCACCCGCCAGATCGACCCGCTGCCGTCGTCCGAGACGTAGAGCGAGCCGTCAGGCGCGACGGCAACGCCCACCGGGCGGCCCCAGACGTTTTCGTTGGAGAGCACGAACCCGGTCATGAAATCCTCGTACTCGCCGGTCGGCTTGCCGTCCTTGAAGATGAGTCGCACCACCTTGTAGCCGGTGCGCGTGCCCCGGTTCCACGAGCCGTGCAGCGTGACGAAGGCGCTGCCCTTGTAGTCGGGCCCGAATGCGTCGCTCTCATAGAAGGCGATGTTGAGCGGCGCCGAATGCGCCTGGAACAGCACGTCGGGAATGGTCGCCTTGCCCGCGAGATCAGGGCGCGCGCCGGCGTGCCGCGGGTCCTCGTGGTTGCCGATGTAGTACCAGGGCCAGCCGTAGAACGCCCCCTTCTCGACGTGCGTCGCATAGTCGAAAGGCACGTTGTCGCCGAGCGCATCCCGTTCGTTCACGGCGCACCAGGGCGCCCCGCTTGAGGGATCGATGGCAAGGCCCGCGCAATTGCGGATGCCGGTCGCGAAAATCGCCCTATTTTCGCCCTCGGGATCGAACGACAAGACGTTCGCCCGGCCCGTCTCGCCGCCCCAGGCCGCGCCGAGCGGCTGGTCCTTGGCCCACGCCGAAAGGCCGCCTTCCGGGGCCTTGCTCATCCCCTCGGCGACGTTCGAGGAGGAGCCGACCGCCACATACATCGTCTTGCCGTCCGGGGAGAACGCAAGGTCGCGCGTCCAGTGGCCGCCCGTCGGCAGCTTATCCACGATGACTTCTGGTTTTCCCTCGGCCTTGAGGTCGCCCGGCTTATAGGGGAAGCGCACGATGCTGCCGCCATTGGCGATGTAGATCCACTTGGGGTTCGGGCCGGGTGGATAAAAGCCGATGCCGTAGGGCTGGTCGAGATCGGCGGCGAAAACCTGCGGCTTCGCGCCCGCCCCCGGCCGGAGCACCAGCACCTCGTTGTCCCCGCTGTTGGCGATGAAAAGATCGCCGTTCGGCGCGAATCGGATGGCGCGGGGATTGTCGATCCCGCTGGCGACGAGCTCTACCTTGAATCCCGCCGGTACCTTCGGCAGAGCATCCGCCGGCCGTTCCACCGGCGCAGGTGCATTGGAGGCGGAAGGGGTTGCCCCCGGTGCCTCGAGGTCGTCGGCCGTGATGTGCCGCACCACCCCCGGCTTGTCCTTGCTCCAGTCGCCGAACGCAGCCTTGCCGGTGAGCGTTTCGGCATCGGCGGCGCACACGGCCCCGGCCGAAAGCGCGACCCCGCACAGCGCCGCGGCGAAAAACGTTCTTAGCATCGGAGCTCTCCTCGTTGCACGCGGAAAAACGCCGCGGCTGGCGCCCCGTTCCGCGGCAGCCGGCGGCGCAGAATCCGGCAAGCCGGGCGCGCTGCAAAATGACATTCCCGTGCGCCCTCCGGAGACGGCACGAATTCCTTCCATCGGCACTTGCCGATGAATGGCGAGAAAGGCAAATTCGCCGCCTCTTCTTCCTCCTGGTCAGGCAATGTCCCACCTTTTCTCCCCTTTCACGCTGCGCAGCGTCACCTTCAAGAACCGCACCGTCGTCTCCCCGATGTGCCAGTACTCGGCCAAGCACGGCCTCGCCAATGACTGGCACTTCGTGCATCTCGGCCGCTTCGCGCTCGGCGGCTTCGCCCTCGTCATCGTCGAGGCGACCGGCGTCGTTCCCGAAGGCCGCATCTCCTATGGCGACCTCGGGCTTTGGGAAGACGGCCAGATCGCGCCGCTGAAGCGGATCGTCGACTTCCTCCAGAGCCAGGGCAGCAAGGCGGGCATCCAGCTCGGCCATGCCGGCCGCAAGGCCTCGACTCCCATCTGGTGGCGCGGCGGCTTCACCGAAACCGAAGCAGAAAAGGCCGAATTCGGCTACGAGGACTGGACACCCGTCGCCCCGAGCGCCATCCGCCACAGCGAGACCAATCCCGACTACAAGCTGCCGATTGCCCTCGACCGCGCCGGCATGGACCGCATCCGGAACGGTTTTGCCGACGCGGCCCGCCGCGCCCACGCCGCCGGCTTCGACGTCGTGGAAATCCACGGCGCGCACGGCTACCTGCTCGACCAGTTCCTCTCGCCCCTCGCCAACCGGCGCACCGACGAATATGGCGGCAGCCGCGACAACCGCATGCGGTTTCCGCTCGAGGTGGTCGAGGCGGTCCGCGCCGCCTGGCCGGCCGAAAAGCCGCTCTTCATCCGCATCTCGACCAGCGACAACCACCCCGAAGGCTGGCAGGTCGAGGATTCGATCGTCTTCGCCAAGGAGTGCCGGGCGCGCGGCGTCGACCTGATCGACTGCTCGTCGGGCGGCTTCGAAGGCGCCTCGATCAAGCTCGCCCCGCTCTACCAGGTCCCGTTCGCCCGCGCCGTGCGCGAGGGGGCCGGCATGCCGACCATGGCCATCGGCCTCATCAGCGAGCCCAAGGATGCCGAGGCGATCCTCGCCAATGGCGAGGCCGACCTCGTCGCCTTTGCCCGTGCCGCGCTCGAGGACCCGAACTGGCCGGCGCATGCCCGCCACGTCGTCGGCGGCGAAGGCGATGCCTATGCGCTCTGGCCGAAGCAGGAAGCCAACCGCATCCGCGACAAGGACCGGGCGCTGCGCCTGCGCGAATTCGCCGACTGAAGAGTTTGAGGCCTCGCGAGTGCCCGCGCTTGCGGGAACTTTCGAACGGCCTCACTCTCGACCGGATGAACGGACTTACGGGTTGCCGACCAAAAAGCCCGTTCATCTGCTTTTGGGCCACGGAAGAAACCGAGATTTCACCGGTCGGCTGTAGATTGATGGGAGCGTCATCTCTCCCGGTCATGTCATGCTTATCCGGACGGATAGGTTGGACGAGTACTTTCGCCAGACGATCGCCGCGATCCGCGCCGACGCGGCCGTGTACGCCACGCTCGTCATCTACCTCGTGGTGGGCGCGGCCTACGTGCTCGCCAACAATGGCATGCTCTTGGGCGCCCTCGACATCTACGCCCACACCTGTCTCGTCACCTGGGGCATGATCCTGCCGTTCATCGTGCTGCTCACCGGTATCGCACGCATCACGCACCATCTCGACCAGCGGCGCTTCCTTGCCTACCGCTTCATGTTCGGTCCCCGGCGCGTGGCCCGCTTCCTCGCC
>DASZTU010000193.1:0-6557 GCA_035547975.1 Devosiaceae bacterium
GCCCGTCGCGATGACGTCGCCCGGCTCGAGCGTCATGATTTCCGATATGATCTCGATGGTGCGCGGCACGTGGAAAATCATGTCGGCCGTGTTGGCCGACTGCATCACGCGGCCGTTGAGCCGGCACTCGATATGGAGCCCCGCGCCCCCCGGCGGCAATTCGTCCGGCGTCACCAGCATCGGGCCGAGGGGCCCGGTCGCGTCGAAATTCTTGCCGGGCGTCCACTGCGCGCTCCGGCGCTGGTACTCGCGCACCGATACGTCGTTGAAGAGCGTATAACCGGCGACATGCGCGAGGGCGTTTTCCGCCTTCACGTGCCGGCCGGGCTTGCCGATCACCACCGCGAGTTCCGCCTCGTAGTCCAGCGTCTCCGACGCCGCGGGCCGGATGATCGCCTCGCCATGCCCGATCAGGGACGAGGTGACGCGCAGGAAGAGCGCGGGATATTCGGGAACGGCGAAGCCACCCTCCCGGGCGTGATCGGCATAGTTGAGCCCGAGGCAGACGATCTTGCCGGGCCGCTCGATGACCGGGAGGAAGCGCGTTTCCGAGAGGGCCTGGGCAGCGCCCTGGGCGCGTGACCGGGCCAGCCCGGCTTCGATTGCTGCCGGTGCCTGGCCGAGAAACGCGATCAGCGACGGCGCCTCCGCCGAAAGGTCGAAGACGCTCCCGCCGTCAGCGATTCCGAAACGCGATCGGCCGTCCGCAGCACGGTAGCTCAGATAGCGCATTGATCCTCCCCGATGCTGAGGACGTTAAATCGAGAGCTCGCGAACGGTCAAGGTTTTATCGATTATTTTTCTTTCACGCGCATTCCTCGATTGTTGCGTGTTCCGTCGATGGCAGGATCGCCCGTGTAGAATTATCGATGATCCGGTCGATTGACGCGTTTTTGACAATCGCCTACCGTCGCCGCAAATCTGTGAGCGCCGATCTCCATGCCCGTGCAAGAATTTGAAGTTCCTGAGGCTTTCGACGACGATGCGACCCAGTCGCTGACCATCCAGGCCTACAGCAAGCTCAGGGCCAGCATCATCTCGGGCGCCTTGGCACCCGGGCAGCGCCTCAAGGTCGAGTCGCTGCGCGACCTGATCGAGGTGGGCGCGACCCCCATACGCGAGGCCCTGAGCCTGCTCACGTCGGATGGTCTGGTGGAGCGGCTCGACAAGCGCGGCTTCCGCGTCTCGGGTGTGAGCCTCGAGGAATATGACGACCTCCACCGCACGCGCTGCTTTCTCGAAGAGCACGCGCTGCGTGAGTCGATCGTCCGCGGCGACCAGGCGTGGGAGGATCGCCTCGTGCTGGTGATGCACCGCCTGCGGCGCCTGCCGCGCACGGTCAATGACGCGGAGGGGACGCGCTCCAATCCCGAATGGGAGCGCATGCACAAGCTCTTCCACATGAGCCTGCTGGCGGCCAGTCCCTCGCGGACGCTGCTGCAGTTCTGCGATCAGCTGCACGACCGGCTGAACCGCTACCGCAGTGTGGCCGCAACCGGAGCACCCGGGCCCCGGGACTGGAAAAGCGAGCACGACGCGATCGGCGAGGCGGTGATCGACCGCAACGCGGACCTCGCGGTGTCGCTGCTGCTCCAGCACTACAACAAGACGACGGAGATCCTTCGGCAGACGCTCGCGGCGCTCAAGTAGAGGCGGTTTGCGGAAAGCGACGGCGCGGGGACGGGGGCGGTTGCCTCAACCCGGACGCCGGCAGCCAACAGCTGTCGACCGGGAAGATCGAAATTGTCAGTCGTCGCCCGCCCGGTCGAGCGCATCGGCGGCCGCAGCCCGCGCCGCATCCACCGACTCGAAGATGACCCCGTCGAGCGGGAAGACCGGCAGGCGAACGGCCAAAAACCGAAAGCCGTCGGAGGAGGGGATCACGACGCCGAGCGGCTCGCCCTCGACGTCAATGGCGATCGGCTTCTGCAGCGGGTGCTGCGCAACGGTGTACTGCATCTGAAGAATCTCCGGCGGCACGTCGCTCGGGACGGCCGCTGTGTAGCTAGGAAGTGAGACGAGGACGTGACGTCCGGTTCACATTCGCGTGCATCGGCGCCAGCATTTGGCTGCCGATACTCGCCCTACACGGAGACGGATTTTGCCTTGGCCGATCCGCTGAATGGGCAACGAAATCATCGCTATTGCTCCTTTCAGGGTTGACGGACGAAGGCACCGGCCAAGCGCCGGCAAAACGCAACATAGGCTTTCGTGTCGCCCGGCGCCAGTCGGCTCGTCGCAAAAATCTGCGATGCGCTGGAAAATCCGTCTGGCGGGAGGCGCCCGCTGAGGATGAGCGGCCCGCTCTCTCAGCCGGGCTGGCGGTAGGCCTTCACCAGATTTGCCGCCCCCGCCGCGAGGAGCGCGGTGTCGCTGCCGACCGCAACGAAATCGAAGCCGGCCTCGAGCCAGGCGCGGGAATTCTCGATGTTGTAGTCGAGCATTCCGGCGGTCTTGCCCGCCGCCTTGACCGGTTCGACGATCGAGGCGATGGCGGCCAGCACATCCGGATGCCTCGGCTGGCCGAGAAGCCCCATATTGGCCGCGAGGTCGTTGGGGCCGACGAAGACGCAGTCGATGCCGTCGACCGCCGCGATGGCGCCGGCATTCCGGATCGCCTCGGGGCTTTCGGCCTGCACGGCGAGGAAGATCTCATCGGCAATGCGATGCACGTAGCTCGTGTCGCGCCCGTAGTCGTTGCCGCGATGCATGCCCGCAAAGCCGCGCACGCCGGCCGGCGGGTAGCGCGTGGCGGCGGCCGCGCGCCGCGCTTCGTCCGCGTTCTGGACATAGGGCACGAGGATCGAGCGCACGCCGGAATCCAGCAGCCGCTTCATCGTCACCATGTCGTTCCAGGGGACGCGCACCAGGGGCTCGATCGTCGAAACGGACCGCACCGCGCGCAGCAGGCCGACCGTCTCGCTCTCGCTGAGCGATGTGTGCTCCATGTCGACCAGCACCCAGTCGAACCCGGCGCTGGCGATGATTTCGGTCGCAATGGGGCTGCCGAGGCCCAGCCAGCAGCCGATCTGCTTCTCGCCCCGCGCGAGCGCCGCTTTGAGGGGATTGGGGGATATCATCGAGGCTCCGAGGGCGTAGGGCCGGCGGGGTGGGTATTGCGCAAGACTAGGCGCTGGCCCGCGGCTGCGCAAGCCACTGGGGAATGCCGATGCGGGAGGGCAACATCGACGAAAGGCGGAGATCGCGCCGGGTTGAAATCGATTTCATGATCTGTTGAGGTGCCGCGTGGGCACGCTAGCCGGAGGCGGATGCAAGCCATTCGCCCGCTTCATCGGGCCCGCGAGGGAGGGGAATCGGTGGACGATACGAGGCCGCGGCGCGGCAGGCGGCGCAAGGCGCCGCTGCCGGAGCCCGCTCCAGCCCTTGTGCCCGATGGCAAGCCGACGCTGCGCACCATCGCGCAGATGACCGGGCTGGCCGTGACCACCATCTCCCGCGCCCTCAACAATGCGCCGGAACTCGCGACCGACACCCGCGAGCGGGTGCAGCGCATCGCCACTGCGATCGGCTACGTGCCGGACCGCACGGCATTGCGTCTCAAGACCGGCCGCACCAACGTCATCAGCCTCATCCTCGACCCCCATGACGAGATCCTGGGATTTGGCCAGTCCATGGTGTCCGGCCTCACCGAGGCGCTCCGCGGCACCGCCTATCACATTGTCATCACGCCCAATTTCCGGAACGTCGAGCCGATCGAACCGATCCGGCACATCGTCCGCAACCGCATGGCGGACGGGGTCATCTTTTCGCGCACCGAGCCCGGTGACGAGCGGGTGAAATACCTCCAGGAACACCATTTCTGCTTCGTCAGCCACGGGCGCACGGAACTGCCTTCTCCCCACGCCTATGTCGACTACGACAACGAGGTATTCGCCTATCACGCCGTGCGCCGCCTCGCCGCAAGAGGCCGGCGCCATGTGGCGATCGTGCTCCCGCCCTCGCGCTTCACCTTTGCCGGGCACCTCCGCTCAGGCTTCATGCGCGGCATCGCCGAGACCGGGCTGCGCTGGGAAATCGATCCGGCAATGACCCTCGACGATCAGGCCGACGCGATCCGGGAGGCGGCGATCCGGCGGCTCTCGCGCCCCGACCCGCCCGACGGCTTCATCTGCCCGGGCGACGCGGCGGCGCTGGCGGTGATGGCCGGGATCAGCGACCGCGGCCTCGCCATCGGCACCGACGTCGATATCGTCGCCAAGCAGACGTCGGAAATCTTCTCCCAGGTGAGGCCCCGGGTCGATGCGATCTACGAGGACATGGCCCTCGCTGGCCGGCAGATGGGAGAGTTGCTCCTGCGCGCCATTGCCGGAGAGCCACCCGACCGGTTGCAGATCCTTCACGTGCCCGATGTGAGGTGGTGAAGGCCTGGCTCAGCCATCGAGCTCCTTCAGAGCCCCTTCGAACAGCGTCACGAGATGTTGCCGGTCCTCCGCGGTCATCCCTCGATCTCCTCGCGCTTGATCTCGAGGGCCAGCCATTGCTCCTCGGCCGCGTCCCGCTCCGCCCGCTTTGTCGAAAGGCTCGCGCTCGCCCGGGCGAAGGCGTCCGGGTCGCGGCTATAGAGGCCCGCGTCGGCGAGGATGTGCTCGAGCGCCGCAATCTCCTTTTCGAGGGCCGCAATCCGGCCCGGCAGCGTCTCGAGGGCGTGCTTTTCCTTGAAGCTGAGCTTTTGCCGCTGCGGCGGGGAAGGGGGAGCGGGGGGCGCCACAACCTTCTCGGCGGGCCGTGGCGCCGCGGCGGCTGGGCGGGCCGCAACCCCCGCGCCGCGCTGCGCCACCATATCGGAGTAACCGCCCGCATATTCGGTCCAGCGACCATCACCCTCGGCCATGATGATCGAGGAAGCGACGCGGTCGAGGAAATCGCGGTCATGGCTGACGACGACCACCGTCCCCGGATAGTCGCCGAGCATGTCCTCGAGCAGGTCGAGCGTTTCGAGGTCGAGATCGTTCGTGGGCTCGTCGAGCACCAGCACGTTCGAGGGCAGGGCCAGCGCCCGCGCCAGCATCAGCCGCCCGCGCTCGCCGCCCGAGAGTTTTGCGACGGCCGTACGCGCCTGCTCGGGCGTGAAGAGGAAATCCTTCATGTAGCCGATGACGTGCTTGGGTTGGCCATTGATCCGCAGCGTGTCCGATCCGCCGCCGGTAAGCGCCTCCTTGAGCGTCGTTTCGGGATCGAGCGACGCGCGGCCCTGGTCGAGGGTTGCGATCTCGAGATTGGTGCCGAGTCGGACGGTCCCGGAATCGGGCTCCAAGGTCCCGGTCAGAAGGCGCAGCAGCGTCGTCTTGCCGGCGCCGTTTGGCCCGACGATGCCGACGCGATCGCCGCGCAGGATGCGCGTCGAGAAGTCGCGCACGATGACCCGGTCACCGAACCGTTTGCTGATCCGGTCGGCGTCGATCACGAGCGCGCCCGAGGTCTGCCCCTCGGTGACCGTGAGCTTGACATCGCCGGTGGCCTGCCGCTGCTCGCGCCGCCTCTGCCGGAGGTTCTGCAACTGCTCGAGCCGGCGCACATTGCGTTTGCGGCGGGCGGTCACGCCATAGGTCAGCCAGTGCTCCTCGCGCACGATCTGCCGGTCGAGCTTGTGGCGGGCCAGTTCCTCTTCCTCGAGGACCGTGTCGCGCCAGGCCTCGAACGCGGCAAAACCCTGGTTGAGCCGCCGCGTCGTGCCGCGGTCGAGCCAGATCGTCGCTCGCGTGAGGTCGGAAAGGAACCGCCGGTCATGGCTGATGAGGATGAGCGCCGAACGCGACGCGGCGAGCTCGCCTTCGAGCCACTCGATCGCCGGGAGATCGAGGTGATTGGTGGGTTCATCGAGGAGGAGGATGTCGGGCTCCGGCGCGAGCACCCGGGCGAGCGCCGCCCGTCGCGCTTCGCCGCCCGAGAGGTTTTTCGTCGGCTCCTCGCCCGTGAGCCCGAGCTGCCCGAGGAGGTAACGGGCGCGGAAATGGTCGTCTCCTGCGGCAAGTCCCGCTTCGACATAGGCGAGCGTCGTCGCAAAGCCGGCGAGGTCCGGCTCCTGCGGCAGGTAACGGATGGTCGCCCCGGGCTGGATGAAGCGTTCGCCCCCGTCCGGCTGGATCTCGCCCGCGGCAATCTTGAGCAGGGTCGACTTGCCGGAGCCGTTGCGGCCGACGAGGGCGAGCTTGTCTCCCGGCAGCACGGACAGTTCGGCGCCCTCAAGCAGGGCGGTGCTGCCGAGGGTGAGGTGGATTCCCTGCAGGGAAAGAATGGGGGCCTGGGCCATGCTGTCGTCCGGATTTGCGCATCCGATTAGTTTGCGCGGCGGCCAAGATCAATCGCGGCGCACCGGCTCACCCGCAACGACCATCGTCGGCGCCTGATAGGCAGGCATGCCGAGCGCCGCGATATCGGCGTACCTGCGGCCACCCCGGGCGAAGACGATGAGCCCGTCGACCGTGCTGAGGAGGTCGCCGGCCTCGACCCATCGCTGCGCGGCTGCCGCCGCCGGCCCGTCGAGCACGTAGAGCGCCTCGGGATCGAAGGTGCCCGCGGATAGCGCCCGGGCGGCC
>DASZTU010000194.1:0-2174 GCA_035547975.1 Devosiaceae bacterium
CCGCCACCCTCCCCGCAAGGGGGGGAGATTTGTGGCCCGCCCTGCCCCTTCACAGCCTTCCTCAAAACCCTCGCCGCCTCACGCCGGCTCGACCCGGAGCACCGGGCCATCGGCGCCGACGACCCGCACGCGCCGGCCCGCCGGCAGATCCGGCCCGACGACGCGCCAGAATGTGTCGCCGATCGGCACGCGGCCCGAGCCCCCGGTGATCGGCTCGTTGAGCACCAGTTCTTCCCCGATGTGCCGCTCGGCGCGCCGATTGAGCAGCGGCCGGTCGGTACCGTTGTCCTGCCCCCGGACCACGCGGAGCCAGAAGACGACCGACATGAGCCCCAGGACGCCAAAGACGCCGATCTGCCGCGGCCAGTCGAGCGGGACGACGAAGCGGATGAGCGCCGTAACGATCGCCGCCGTGCCGAGCCAGACGAAGACGCCGCCCGGCAGCAGCAATTCGAGCGCGAGGAGCACGAAGCCGATGATCAGCCACGACCAGGCGCCATATTCGCTGAATAGGGAGAGAAGCTCCATTTTTTTCCCCTCCTAGCCTTGCCGCGGCCCGGCCGACGTGCTCGGCGGCCGCGAGCCGTTGGGCCGCCCGATGCCGTCGCCGCCAAACGTTTCCCGGGCGATCTCGGCGATGCCGCCCAGCGCGCCGATGACGTTGCCGGCCTCGATCGGCAGCATCAGCAGCTTCTGGTTCGGCGACTTGCTGATCGATTCGAGCGCCTTGATGTAGTTGTTGGCGACGAAATAGTTGATCGCCTGGACGTTCCCCGCCGCGATCGCCTCCGACACCACCTGCGTCGCCTTGGCTTCCGCCGCCGCCGAGCGCTCGCGCGCCTCGGCGTCGCGGAAGGCCGCCTCGCGCCGGCCCTCGGCTTCGAGCACCTGCGCCTGCTTGGCGCCGTCCGCGGCGAGGATCGCCGCCTGCCGCCGCCCTTCCGCCTCGAGGATGGTGGCGCGCTTTTCGCGCTCGGCCTTCATCTGCCGGCCCATCGATTCGACGAGGTCCTTGGGCGGGTCGATGTCCTTGATTTCGACGCGCGTGATCTTGATGCCCCAGGGCTGGACGGCCGCATCCACCACCTTGAGCAGCCGGGCGTTGATCTCGTCACGGTTGGAGAGCAGCTGGTCGAGATCCATCGACCCCATGACCGTGCGGATATTGGTGAGGGTCAGGTTGAGGATCGCGTTCTGCAGGTTGGCGACTTCATAGGCCGCGGCTGCCGCGTCGAGCACCTGGAAAAACGTGATGCCGTTGACCGTCACCATGGCGTTGTCGCGCGTGATGACTTCCTGGTGCGGGATTTCGAGCACCTGTTCCATCATGTTCATCTTGCGGCCGATGCCGTCGACAAAAGGCACGATGAGGTTGAGGCCGGGCTGCAGCGTCTTGGTGTACTTGCCGAAGCGTTCGACCGTGTAGTTGTAACCCTGCGGCACAGTCTTGGCGCCGGCGAACAGCACCATGACCAGCAGAATGCCCAACACGATGAGCGTAATGCTCATGCCGTCGAGACCGAATGCCATGTCCATCTCCCTGCGGAACGGCACAAAGGGCGCCATTGCCTAAGGAAAGATGTAGGAAAGGCCGCATGAACGCGCAATGAGCGGGTCGCCGCCGCGATCCGGGACCCCTCGCCTAGATCCAGCCCGCCAGTTCGCGCCTGACCAGCGTCTCGAGCACCTCCATGCCCGGCTCGGAATCGTTGAGGCAGGGGATATAGGCGTATTTCTCCCCGCCGCCCGACATGAACTGCTCCCGCCCGGTGATCGCCAGCTCTTCCAGGGTCTCGATGCAATCGACCGAGAACGCGGGAGCGAGGATAGCGATCTTCTTGATGCCCCGCCCGGGCAGCGCCGTCAGCGTTTCGGCCGTATAGGGCTGCAGCCACTCTTCCCGGCCGAAGCGGCTCTGGAAGGTGACCATGAGCTTTTCCTCTGGCCAGCCGAGATGCTCGCGCACCAGCCGCGTCGTCTTGAGGCACTGGCAGTGATAGGGGTCGCCCGCGAGGAGGTAGCTGACCGGCATCCCGTGATAGGAGGTGATCACGAGGTCCGGCTCGAAATCGAGCGCCTTGACGCCCTCGGCGATCGAGCCCGCGAGCGCCGCGACATAGGCCGGATCGTCGAAATAGGGCGGGAGCGTCCGCACCGCCGGCTGCCAGCGCAGC
>DASZTU010000195.1:0-1998 GCA_035547975.1 Devosiaceae bacterium
ATCTCGGTACCGGCTGGGTCTCGAATCCGCCCGGCAGCAAATCCGCAATGTGCCTGCAGGAAATCGAGCTCGATGTGCGCTGAGTGGCGAGGCGGCCGAAATGGCCGGTGACGCGCTGACGGCCGACCCGCCCGCAACCACCGACACGCCCTTGGTTGCCGTGGCCCAGGACCGGATTATCGCCCTGATCCGTTCCGAGGGGCTGAAGGCCGGACAGGCGCTGCCGAGCGAAATGGCGATGGCCGGGCAGTTCGGGGTGTCGCGGCCGGTCGTCCGCGAGGCGCTGCGCTCGCTCGCCGCCCTCTCGCTCGTCGACATCGGCAATGGGCGGCGGCCACGGGTGCGCGTGCCCGATGCCAACGTGCTCGGGCTGATCGTCGATCATGCCCTCCACATCGAACACGCCTCGATCCAGCAGATCTACGATGTGCGGCGCACGGTCGAGATGCGGACCGTCGAGCTTGCGGCGGTACGGCGGAGTACCGACGAAGCCGCCCGGCTGCTGCAGCTGGTCGAGGGCATGTGGGCGGACTATCCACGGCTGGACGAGGTGATGGAGCACGATATCGCCTTCCACCTCCTCATCGGCCGGGCGTCGCGCAACCCGATGTTCGACCTCATCGTCCGCTCGTTCGAGGCGGTGACGCGCAAGACCTGGCGGGTGGGCTGGCTCAGCCGCAAGACCGAAGGCGAGCGGCAGGGAACGATCAGGCTGCACCAGCGCATCGCCGAAACCATCGCCGACGGCGATGCCGCGGCCGCGGCGAAGGCAATGGCCGATCATTTCGACAACAGCGTCAAGGCGCTGCTCAGCGCCGGACTGAACTGAGGCAGCGCCCGATGAAGATCACCGCGCTCGAAACAATCCGCGTCGAGGCGTTTCCGAACCTGCTCTGGGTCGAGGTGCACACGGATGAGGGGATCACCGGGCTCGGCGAGACCTTCTTCATGCCGCAGACCGTCGAAGCCTATATTCACGAGGTCGCGGCGCCAAAGCTCGTCGGCCGGGACCCGCTGGCCATCGAGCGCATCGCCCGGGACCTCGTCGGCTATCTCGGCTTTCGCTCGACCGGCGCCGAAACGCGCGGCAACTCGGCGATCGACATTGCGCTCTGGGATCTCTTCGGCAAGGCCACCGGGCAGCCGGTCGCGCAACTCCTCGGCGGCTTCGCCCGGGAATCGATCCGCACCTACAACACCTGCGCCGGCACCGAATACATGCGGCAGGATACCGGCCAGCAGACGGGCAATTACGGGCTCGGCGCGCGCTCCAACGCCTATGACGACCTCAACGCCTTCCTGACCCGGGCCGACGACCTCGCCGAGGAACTGCTCGCCGAGGGTATCTCGGCCATGAAGATCTGGCCCTTCGACATGGCGGCCGAAAAATCCGGCGGGACTTACATCTCGGGCCCCGACCTCAAGGCGGCGCTGTCGCCGTTCGAGAAGATCAGGAAGCGGGTTGGCGACCGGATGGACATCATGGTCGAGTTCCACTCGATGTGGCAGCTCGTCCCGGCCATGTCGATCGCGCGGGCGCTCGCCCCCTACGATACCTTCTGGCACGAGGACCCGATCAAGATGGATAGCCTCGGCAGCCTCAAACGCTATGCCGAGGCGTCGACCGCCCCGATCTGCGCCTCCGAGACGCTGGGCAGCCGCTTCGCCTTTCGCGACCTGATCGAGACGGGGGTCGCCGGTATCGTCATGCTCGACCTCTCCTGGTGCGGCGGCCTGTCGGAAGCCAAGAAGATCGCCGGCATGGCGGAAACCTGGCACCTGCCGGTCGCCCCGCACGACTGCACCGGGCCAGTGGTGCTCGCCGCGTCGACGCACCTCTCCCTCAACGCCACCAATGCGATGTTCCAGGAGAGCGTGCGGGCCTACTACAAGACCTGGTACCGCGACCTCGTGACCAGCCTCCCGACGGTCGAGAACGGACAGATTTCGGTTGGCCGGGCGCCGGGTCTCGGGCTCGAGCTGATGCCGGACCTCGAC
>DASZTU010000196.1:0-2572 GCA_035547975.1 Devosiaceae bacterium
GTTCGACGCTACGGCTGGGCACGCTGATGGCCCGGCTGATCGTCGTTTCCAACCGCACGCCCAAGCCGGGAAAGACGGCGGCCGGGGGCCTGGTCGCGGCCCTGGAGGGAGTGCTGCGGCGAACCGGTGGGCTCTGGGCCGGATGGAGTGGCGAATTCTCCGACTCGCCCCGCGTCAACGATCCCATCGAGGTCAACGGTATTACGGTCATCGGCCTCGATCTCACCGAAGCCGACCACGCCGCCTACTATGCGGGTTATTCCAACAGCGTCTTGTGGCCGGCTTTTCACAGCCGGCCGGACCTCGCCCGCTTCGATCCCGAATTCTATCAGGGCTACCAGCGCGTCAACGAGCAGTTCGCCGATGCGCTCGCCCCGATGATCCGGCCCGATGACCTCGTCTGGGTGCACGATTACCACCTGATTCCGCTCGGCGATCTGCTGCGCCGGCGGGGCGTGCGCAACCGCATCGGCTTTTTCCTGCACATCCCGTTCCCGACGCCCGAGGCGCTGGCGGCCATTCCGCATCACCGCCTGCTGATCGGCTCGTTCAACGCCTACGATCTGGTGGGATTGCAGGCCAATCGGGACGTCGCCGCGCTCGAAGATTTCGCCTCGCCCGAGGAGTTCGTGCGGCCCCGGCTCAGCTCCGGCCCCATGGTGCCGATCACCGGCGTCAAGGCGAAGGTGTTTCCGATCGGCTCCGATCCAGACGCGTTTGCGGCCTTCGCCGACCTGCCGGCGACCCGCAAATCGATGCGCATGCTGCGCAACTCGCTGGCCGGCCGGCGGCTGATCCTTGGCGTCGACCGGCTCGACTACACCAAGGGCCTGCCACAGCGCATCGAAGCCTTCGAGCGGCTGCTCGAGACGCACCCGGAGTATCGGCGGCGGGTGATGTTCCTGCAGGTGGCCCCCCCCTCGCGCGAGATGATCGCGCAGTACCAGGAAATCTCGGACCAGCTCGATTCCGCCTGCGGGCGCGTGCTCGGCCGCTTCGCCGAACTCGATTGGCAGCCGCTCAACTACGTCAAGCGCGCCTACCGCCAGTCGACCCTTGCCGGGCTCTACCGCGAGGCCTGCGTCGGTCTCGTGACCCCGCTCCGCGACGGCATGAATCTCGTCGCGCACGAATACGTGGCGAGCCAGGATCCCGAAAATCCCGGCATGCTGGTGCTCTCGATCTTCGCCGGCGCGGCCGAGATCTTTCCCGATGCGCTGCTGGTCAACCCCTACGACGCCAATGAGACGGCGCGCGCCATCCACTCGGCCCTGGCCATGCCCCTCGACGAGCGTCGCGATCGCTGGCGGCGGCTTCGCAGTGCCGTCGAGCGCCACAACGTCAACGCCTGGGCCAATCACTTCCTGACCGAACTCGCCGGGTCCCCGCCGGAAGACAACGCGGCGGCCGAGGACGCGGCACCGGCGCGGACGCGGTAGGCTTCGCCCCGGCAAAGGCTTTGCCAGGGGGCGTGGGCAGCTTGCGGGCGCCCGCGCGGCGGGGCAAAAGGGAGCATGACCTTTCTCCCGCAAGAGATCATCCGCAGGAAGCGCGACGGTGGGGCGCTCTCGCCCGAGGAAATCGGCCGCTTCGTGAAGGGGATGGTCGATGGCAGCGTGGTGCCGGCGCAGATCGGCGCCTTCGCCATGGCGGTCTTCCTCAACGACATGACCGCGGGCGAGCGCGTTGCGCTGACCCTCGCGATGCGCGATTCCGGCAGCGTCCTCGACTGGTCGGGGCTCGATGGCCCCATTGTCGACAAACACTCGACCGGGGGCATCGGCGACAACGTCTCGCTGATGCTCGCCCCGATGCTCGCGGCCTGCGGCTGCTTCGTGCCGATGATCTCGGGGCGCGGGCTCGGCCACTCGGGGGGCACGCTCGACAAGCTCGATTCCATCCCGGGCTATCAAAGCGTGCCCGATCCCGCCCTGTTCCGCACCGCGGTTCGTGGGGTGGGGTGCGCCATTATCGGCCAGACCGCCGATCTCGCCCCGGCGGACGGCGTCCTCTACGCGACCCGCGACGTCACCGCGACGGTCGAGAGCGTGCCGCTCATCGTCTCCTCGATCCTCTCCAAGAAGCTGGCAGCGGGCCTCGAGGCGCTGGTCCTCGACGTCAAGACGGGCAACGGCGCCTTCATGCCGGAGCTCGAGCAGTCGCGGGCGCTGGCCGAGGCCCTGGTCGAAGTCGCGAACGGCGCCGGCGTCAGGACCGCCGCCCTCATCACCGACATGAACGAGCCGCTGGCGAGCTGCGCCGGCAACGCCATAGAGATGCGCAGCGCCCTTGATTTCCTGACGGGCGAGCGGCGGGAAGCGCGCCTGCTCGAGGTGGTGCTGGCGCTGGGCGAGACGCTCCTCGTCACCGCTGGCCATTCGGCCGATCGGCCGGCCGCCCGCGCCCGGCTGACGGCGACGCTCGAGAGCGGCGCGGCGGCGGATCGCTTCGCCCGCATGGTGACCATCCTCGGCGGTCCGCACGACCTCATCGATTGCCCCGCGACCTATTTCCCGGCCGCGCCGGTCGTGCGCGATGTCCTCGCCCGTGAGGAAGGGGTGATTGCGGCGAT
>DASZTU010000197.1:0-20929 GCA_035547975.1 Devosiaceae bacterium
GAGACGCGCACCTCGACGGCCGAGCAGCTCGGCTTCGACAACGCCGAGTTCTTCCCGGCGCAGCCGCGCATCGAAAACGCCCACTACCGGGTCTCGGACGCCCCCGGCCTCGGCGTCGAGGTCAACGAGGAGCTGATCAAGAAGCAGAGCTTCAAATTCTGGGAGGCGCCGCACCTCAAGCGCCGCGACGGCTCCGTCACCAACTGGTGATGGGGGCGGGGGCCCGCACGGCCGCGACCTGGCCGTGCGGCGCCAATCCTGCGCCGGTCAGGTCGGGACCGGCGCCTCGGGATCGATGAGCCCCTCGCTCTTGAGCTCCGCCCAGAGCGCGACGGGAATGGGCTCGGTGATGAAGCCCACATTGCTGCGCACTTCCTCGGGGCTGGCGCCCCCCGGGATGACCGAGACCACCGCCGGATGGGCGAGCGGGAACTGCAGCGCCGCCGCCTGGAGCGACACCCCGTGCCGCTGGCACGCGGCCTGGATGCGGCGCGCCTTCTCCTGGATGTCCGGCTCGGCGTCGGCGTAGCGGTACTTGGCGTTGGGCCCGGGACCCGTCGCCAGGATGCCCGAAGCGTAGGGCGCCCCGATGATGACCGAGATGTTCTTTTCGATGCAGCGCTGCATGCCGGCGCGCAGCGCCGCCTGGTCGAGGAGCGTATAGGGCATCGCGATGATGCAGAAATCGAGCTCGACCAGGGGCGCGAGGGTGTCGACGCCTTCCGTGCTGTTGAGGCCCATGCCGATGGCCTTGATCTCGCCGCGCGCCTTGAGCTCCTGGAGCGCCTTGATGCCGCTCTCGGCCATCTCCTTCATGCGCGGCCCGTGCGCGCCGCCGTGGATCGGCGCGTCCGGGTCGTGGATGAGGAGCGCGTCGACCGTATCGAGCCCGAGCCGCAAGAGGCTCTGCTCGTAGGAGCGCATCACCCCGTCATAGCTATAATTCCACTCGATCTCGAAATTGAGCCCATAGGTCCAGGGGCCCCGATCGTAATGGCGGGGATCGGCCGGCCGATGAAGCACGCGCCCTACCTTGGTCGTGACGAGGAACTCGTCGCGGGGCTGGTCGATGAGGAAATCGCCGAGCCGGTGCTCGCTGAGGCCGAGCCCGTAATAGGGGGCGGTATCGTAGTGCCGGATGCCGCTGTCCCAGGCGGCCTGGAACGTCGCCCGGGCCTTGTCGCCGAGGACGCGGGTGTACATGCCCCCGACATGCGCCGCCCCCATTCCCATCGGCGGCAGCCTGAGCGCGGTCGCGCCCACCTGCCGGCGATCCGCGAGACTGATCTTCATGGTGCTCTCCCTCGCTTTGCCGTCCGCCTCAATACGTCGCCCGGCCGCCCGAAAGGTCGAACACGGAGGCGGTGGTAAAACTGTTCTCCTTGCTCACCAGCCAGGCCACCATGTTGGCGGCCTCGTCGACCTCGAGGAAGCGGCCGCGCGGAATGCGGCTCAGCATGTAGTCGATGAACTCCGGCTTGAGCTCGTCGAGAATCGCGGTCTTGGCCGTCGCCGGGGTGATGCAGTTGATGGCGATGTCGTACTTGGCGCATTCCTTGCCGACCGCCTTGGTCATGGCGATGACGCCGCCCTTGGCCGCCGCATAGGCGGCGGCATTGGGGTTGCCTTCCTTGCCGGCGATCGAAGCGATGTTGACGATGCGGCCGTAGTTGCGGGCCTTCATGCCGGGCAGCACCGCCCGGTTGACGTGAAATGTGCCCGTGAGGTCGACGTCGATGACGCGGCGCCACTCATCGAGCTCGTACTCGTCGAGCGGCGCGTTCTTGCCCGCAATGCCCGCCGAGTTGACGAGGATGTCGATCCGCCCGAGCGCAGCCTCGACCGACTTCACCGCGGCTTCGACGGCCGCATAGTCGGTGATGTTCACCTCGACGGTCGAGGTGGCGGGACCGAGCGCCTTCGCCGCCTGGTCGAGGAGGTCGCGGCGCATGTCCCAGAGCGACACCCTGGCGCCCGAGGCGACCAGGCGCCTCGCGATCGCAAGGCCGATGCCCTGCGCACCGCCGGTGATCACCGCCACCTGGCCGTTGAGATCGATGGAGTTCATGCAATTCCCTTTCAGTGTGGACCGCGCTTCTGGGCAAGCCCGATAAAGCGCCGCGCCCGGGTTTGTCTATGGCGTGGCCGCGGCCCTGGCGCGGCCCGGCTGGATGGCGGCGTCGGGGGCCCGGAAGACGGTCGAGATGTCGTCCTCCTTGAGGGCCGGCGCGTCGCGGTAGAGGAAGCAGGTCGCGAGCCGCTGGCTGTCGGGCAGGTATTTTGGCGGCCGCGATTTCCAGCACATCTCCATGACGTGGGGGCAGCGCGGCGCAAAGGGGCAGCCGTCCTCGACCGTCCAGCCGGCGGGCTCGTCGTTGTGCACCTCCTCGCCGCCCCAGGGTTTTGAGAGGTCGGGCAGGGGGATCGAGGAGACGAGAAGCTGCGAATAGGGGTGTTTCGGATCGCCGATCACGCGCTCGACCGATCCGGCTTCAGCCACCGTGCCGCGATAGAGGATCACGATGTTGTCGCAGATCTGGAACGCGGTGGTCAGGTCGTGCGTGATGTAGACGATCGAGATGTCGAGGTCCCGGTTGAGCGTCTTGAGTTCGTCGAGGATGGTGGCGCGCAGCGACGCATCGACCATCGAGACGGGCTCGTCGGCGATGATAAGCTTCGGCCTCAGCAGCACCGCCCGGGCCACCATGACACGCTGGCGCTGGCCGCCGCTGAGCTCGTGCGGGAAGCGGCCGAGCGTGTCCTGGGGCCTGAGGCCGACGCGGCTCAGGGCCTCCTCGATGAGCTTGCGGGCCTCGGCGTCGGAGTGCGCGAGGCCGTAGCGCCTGACCGGCATCGTCAGCACGTGGTCGACCCGGTAGAACGGGTTGAACACGTCGAACGGGTCCTGGAACACCGGCTGCACCTCGCGGCGGAACTGCCGCCGCTCGGAGCCGGACATGCTCGCCACGTCCTTGCCGCGATAGAGCACCCGCCCGCGCGACGGCGGGATGAAGCCGAGCATGATGCGCGCGAGCGTCGTCTTGCCGCTGCCGCTCTCGCCGGCGATCGCCGTCATCGAGGGCGAGGTTCCGGAGAGCGAGAGCGTCACGTCGTCGAGGGCGGTGAAGGCGCCATAGGTCTTGGCCGCGCCTTCGAGTTCGATCAGGGCGGTCACGCGGCGTAGTCCTTGTCGTTGGCGGCATGTCCCCGGGGCAGGGGGGGAAGAACCTGATGTTCGGGATAGAGGTGACAGGCGGCGCGCTGGCCCGGCGCGACGACCTGGAGCTGCGGCGTTTCGCGCCGGCAGCGGTCGAAGGCATAGGGGCAGCGCGGCGCGAAGCTGCAGCCCGGCGGCAGGTCGACGAGACGGGGCGGCAGGCCCGGGATGCCGGAGAGGTCGCGCTTGACCTCGATCCCCGGCAGGCTGTCGACGAGGAGGCGGGTATAGGGGTGCCGCGGCGCCTCGATCATCTGCCGGACCGGTCCGATCTCGACGATCCGCCCGGCGTACATGACGCCGACGGTATCGGCGAACTGGGCGATGAGGCCCATGTCGTGGCCGATGAGCACCACCGCGGCGCCGAGCCCGCCCTGGAGCTTGCCGAGCGTCTGCATCACCTGGCGCTGCACCACGACGTCGAGCGCGCTCGTCGGCTCGTCGGCGACGATGACCTTGGGCTGGAGCGAGGTGGCGATGGCCATCGCGGCGCGCTGCTTCATGCCGCCGCTGAGCTCATGCGGATAGCGGCGCGCGGCGGAGGGGTCGAGCCCCACGCTGGTCAGCAATTCGCCGACCCGCTGCTCGAGCGCTGCCCGCGACATGCGCGGCACGTGCGCCGCGATGGCGTCGATGATCTGGTCGCCGAGCCGCATCACCGGGTTGAGCGAGCTCATGGCGCCCTGCGGGATGAGGGCGATGTCGCGGAGCCGCGTAGCCCGCAGTTCCGCCGTGTTCATCTGCAGGAGGTCCTGCCCGTCGAGCAGCACGCGGCCGCCGGCGATCCGGCCGGGGGCGCGCGTCAGGCGCATCAGCGCCGTCGCCATCGTCGTCTTGCCCGACCCCGACTCGCCGATGAGGCCGAGCCGCTCGCCCGGGCGCAGCGAGAAGGAGACGTCGGCAACGGCTTTCGCGGGGCCGTCGGTGGTGTCGTAGTGGACGTTGAGGTCTTCGACCACGAGGATCGGCGCCGCGGGTTGGGCGGAGGGGCGTTCGGCAGGCATCATGTCCGGCGGGCGAGCTTGGGGTTGGCGAAGCGGTCGAAACCGACGGAGGTGAGGAAGAGGCCGAGGAAGATCAGCGCGATCACCACGATCGGCGGCCCCCACCACCACCAGTAGCCGCGCAGCACGGCAGCCGATTGCTGCGACCAGTAGATGGTGTTGCCGAGTGTCGTCTCGCTGAGGGCGCCGAGGCCGAGCGCCTCGAGGCCGATGCAGGCGAGGATCGCCGAGCCGACGGTGCCGACGAAGCTCGCGACGATATAGGGCAAAAGATTCGGCATGATCTCCCGGAAGAGGATTTCGATCGGACTCTCGCCGTTGACGCGCGCCACCTCGACATAGGAGCGTTCGCGGATGGTCAGCACCTGCGCGCGGATGGTGCGCGTGGTGAACATCCAGGAGAGCGAGGCGACGACCAGCGCCATGACGTTGGTGGTCATCTGGTCGACATTGCCGGCGATGATGACGAGGATCGCGATCGCCGGCACGGTCAGCAGCGCATCGGCGAGGATGCGGATCACCCCGTCGAGGATGCCGCCGAAATTCCCGGCGAGGAGGCCGAAGACGAGCCCGAGGCCGACGCCGATGAACCCGGCGATGAGCCCCATCTTGAGCGTGTTCGGCGTGCCGTAGATGAGCAGGGTCAGCATGTCGCGGCCCTGCGAGTCGGTGCCCAGCAGATATTGCAGCGACGGCGGGCGCCGCGGCAGCACCGACCCGACCTCGGCATAGTGCGGATTGACGAACAACGGCCCGATCGCGCTGAACAGCAGCACGACGGCCAGAATGCCGAGGCCGAGGATCAGCAGGCCGCTGATCCGGCGTTGCGCGAGCGCGCGGCGGAGATTGCCGAGTCCCTTGCTCATCGCCGGATCCTCGGGTCGAGCAGGGGATAGATGAGGTCGACGAGGAACAGCAGCACCGCGAGTGCCACGATCAGCATCAGCACCACGCCCTGGATGACGAAATAGTCCTGGCCGCGAATGGCGTTGTAGAGGAGCGAACCGAGGCCCGGATAGTTGAAGATCACCTCGACGAGCACCGCCCCCGAAAGCACCGCGCCCATCGCGAGGGCCAGCGCCGTCACCTGCGACAGCATGGCGTTGCGGATGCCGTACCAGAAGAAGACGCGCCAGGGGCTGAGGCCCTTGGCCTCCGCGAAGGTGATGTAGTCCTCGCCGAGGACCGAGACCATCTGGCTGCGCATGCCGAGCGCCCAGAAGCCGACATTGCCGAGGACGATGGCCATGAGCGGCAGGATGGCGTGGCGGAGCACGTCCATGATCGTGCCCCAGTCGAGCCGCGCGATGCGGGTGGTGTCCATGCCGCCGGCCGGCGGCAGGATGCGCCAGATCACGGCGAAGAGGTAAATCAGGATGATGGCGAGGAGGTAGAACGGGATCGAGGTGAGGACCATGAGGCCCGGCACCACGGCCCGGACGCTCCGCCCGGTTCCGGGCCAGGCGAGCAGCGCCCCGAGCAGCGAGCCCACGGTGAAGGCGATCAGCGTCGCCACCGCCAGCAGCCCCAGCGACCAGGGCAGCGCGTTGGCGAGCTTGGTCGTCACCGTCTCCGGAAAATTCGCGAACGATACCCCGAGGTCGAGCCGGAAGAGGTCGCGCCAGTAGTTGACGTACTGGATGAGGATGGGCTGATCGAGGCCGTAGCGGGCGCGATAGGAATTGGCGATCGCCTGCACGTCGACCGACTGCTGGGCGCCGCTCGCCTGCAGCTTGGCGAGCGCGGTCTGCACCGGATCACCGGGCAGGAGCCGCGGAATGAAGAAGTTCACCGTGACGGCGATGAAGACGATCACCACCAGCTGTGCGAACCGCGTGAGGATGTAGCGGATAAGCTCTCGGGACATTGCTTAAGGCATGCTCGCTGGGTCCGTGCCGTCCCGCCGCAGGGTGCGGGGGGAGGCGGGTCCTCGAAGACGATTGGCGCGAGGCGCCGGGGGAAGGGAGAACTTCCCTTCGCCCGGCCCTTCGCGTCGGCCTCTCCCGCACGAGAGAGGCGACGATCGGCGACCGCCGCGCCCGGCCTCGCCTCTCCCCCGGGGGAGAGGCCGGATTGCGCGGGCAATCCGGGCGAGGGGGGCTTGCCCCCGGCCGCGGCGGCTATGGCTCATGGCCGCCTCACGAGCCCTGGGCGGGCTTGAGGTGGTGGATCACCATGTTGAAGGCCTCCCAGGGCGTATACGGGGCCACATAGGGGTCCTTGGCCGACGGCCAGCCGGTCCAGTAGGTGTTGTTGAACGTCACGACGTGCAGCTCTTCGAGCATGTCGATCTGCGGCAGGTCACGCAGCGCAATGTCGAGCGCCTGGGCCGCCAGCTTCATGTAGTCCGAGTTGGGGTCCGGGTTCGCCGGCATGGCGTCCATCTGGTCGATGAGCTTGTCGTAGTCCTTGTTCTCGTAGTGGGAGTCGGCGACGAGATTGGGGACCGCGGTGCCGATCGGGCGCGACCACTTGGAGTGGTAGTCCTTGAGCGTCTCGAGCGGCTCGCTGAGGCTGCCGCAGTGGACGAAGACCATCGTGTCGAAGTTGCCGTTGGTCATGTCGGGCAGCCACGAATCGTCGACCGGCGCCTGGACGGCGTCGAAGCCGGCATCCTTGAGCTGCTGCGTCAGCGGCGCCTGGATCGGCTGCAGGAAAGCGGGCACCCGCACCTTGAACTCGAGCGTCTTGCCGTCCTTGGCCCAGAAGCCATCCGAACCCTTGCTGTAGCCGGCCTTCTGCATGTAGCTGGCGACTTCGTTGAGGTCCTGGTGGTCGACATTGTACTTGTCGATCACGGCCTGCAGCGGCCCGCCCTGCGGCAGGTAGGTCGGCGCCATATAGCCCGAGAAGGCGAAGCTCACCGGGTGGTTGGAGCCTTCATAGCCGATGTCCGAGAGCTTGGCCCGGTCGATCGCCCGGTCCACCGCCCAGTGCAGGTTGACGTCGTTCCAGGGCGCCTTGGCGTTGTTGAAGACGAGCGAATAGTCGCACCCGTCCGGCGCGCCCCAGACCGGCCCCTGGTCGTTCCAGGAGGAGAGTTTGGGGTTCTGGGCCTGCGCCGCCTCGAAGGTGCCGATGAGCAGCTGGCGGCCGCCGTCCACCTGGTTGGCGATCTGCAGCTGTCCCATGGCGTCGTCGCTGGCGACCGGCACCAGCACGATGCGCTTGGGCGCCGGGAGCGGCGCGAAGCCGATCTTGGCCCCCCACCAGTCGTCGCGGCGGTCGAAAACCTCCTGCTGGGTGGTCGAGCTCACGAGCTTGTAGGCGCCCGTGCCGACCGGCCAGTTCTTGGTCGGATCGTAGTTGGTGAAGGCCTTGATGTCCTGCCCCTCCCAGATGTGCTTGGGCAGGATCGGGTAGTGGTTCTCGTGGCCGAGCGCGAGATAGTCGCGCACGAAGCGCGGGGCGGCCTTGTTGAAGTGGATCACCGCGGTGAGCGGATCGGGCGCATCGACGCTCTTGATCCATTCCTTGAAGGCGGCCGAGCCGTTGATCTCGGGCGGTGCGTCGCGCAGCGCCTCGAGCGTCCATTTCACGTCGTCGGCGGTGAAGGGCTGGCCGTCCGACCACTCGACGCCCTTACGCAGCTTGATCGTCGCCGTCATGTAGTCGGGCGAGAGCTCGTAGCTCTCGGCCTGCCACGGGATCAGCTTGCCGTCGGTGAGGTTGGTGTAGAACAGTTCCTCGTTGACGGTGAACTGCATGACGTCGCGCTGGTGCGTGACGGACGGGGTCAGGTAGGGGTTCCAGTTGTCCACGTTGGAGAGCTGCGCCGGCTGGTCGCCCCAGGGCGTCAGCACCAGGGTCTGGTTGCGCGGCACGTCGGCGACGCCCGCGGCCATGGCGGCGCTGCTGGCGAGCAGCAGGGCCCCCACGCCCGCGAGGCCCGCGAGCAGGCGTTTGCGAGATGCAAATATCACGATACTTCCTCCCTCGTGTGGTCGTTTCGACCGGTTGTTGATCACAGTGTCATCTTCTCGATGGCCTCGAGCGTCAGCCCGTGGCCGAAGCCCGGCTCGTCGCTGGGGACGCACCATCCGTCCTTGGGGATGGCCATGCCCGGATAGCCCGTGGTCCTTTCGAGCGGCACGCCGGGCGCCCCGCCGACAAAATACTCCCCCCAGCGGCTGTTGGTGGATGAAAAGGTGAAGTGCTGGCCGAACGGGGTGTTCATGCCGGCGTGGCAGATGAGCTCGAGCCCCGCCGCATCGGCGATCGCGGCGATGCGCTGGCAGGCCGTGAAGCCGCCGACCCAGTTGATATCGGCCTGGAAGATGTCGACCACCCGGTCCTTCGCCGCCTCGAAGAAGGTATAGGGCGTGTACCAGTGCTCGCCCGTCGCGAGCGTCTGCCACGGCAGCCGCTCGCGCAGCGCCTTGTGCGAAGTGTGGTCCTCGGGAATGAGGCAGTCCTCGATCCACTTGAGCCTGTAGGGCCGCAGCCGCTCGGCGAGCCTCACCGCGAACTCGACGTCGAACGCCATCCAGCAATCGAGCATCAGCTCGACATGCGGGCCGATGAGCTCGCGGGCCTTGCCGACGAATTCCTCGTTCTTGTCGAGCGCCTCGAGCCCGTCGGCGGTGCCATAGGGGCAGGCGAGCTTGGTCGCCTTGAAGCCGAGCTCCATGTGCCAGTCGGTGTCGTTGCCGGTTGCGTAGCAGAACTGCCTGTCGCGCGCCGGGCCGCCCGCGAGCTCATAGACCGGAAGCTTGAGCACGCGGCCCTTGAGGTCCCAGAGCGCCAGGTCGATGGCGCTGATCGCGTAGGACGCGAGCCCGGACGGCGAATAGGGCGACGTGATGCGCATCATCATGTCGTAGAGCTTTTCGGTCGCGAGGGGATTCTCGTCGACGAGGAGCCCGCCGATGTGGTCGTTGATGAGCGAGACGGTCGCCTGGCCGTACCCCGTCGTCCCGAAACCCCATGAGCCGTCGTCCGCCGTGACGAGACACCCCACCTGCGGGAAGTGGCTGTTCCAGCTCGAGCGCAGCCGCTTGTAGCGCGGATAGCGCGACATCGGGTTCGCGACCTCGGCGTCCTTGGTCCAGGGATCGCGCCGCGGCGTCCCCTGCTGCTGGCTGGCGTCGTAGACCCCGCCCGCGACCGGGTTGGCAATGGTGAACGCCTTGATGCTCTTGATCTTCACGAAATTCCTCCAGAACCTGAAGAGTTCGCGTCCCGTTGGCTCATCTGCTGGCCGGGATGCGGTAGAGACGCCGCGCATTGTCGCGGAACAGCGCGGCCTTTTCGCCGTCGGAGAGCGTCTCGACGGTCGCCGCGAAATTGCGCCAGAGCGTGCGGTAGTCGGTTGCGAGCTTGTCGACCGGGAAGTTGGAGGCGAACATCGCCCGCCCCGTGCCGAAGGCCTCGAGCGTCTCGTAGACCTCGGGACGGATGCTTTGCGAGGTCCAGCCCGGATCCATCATGGCAAAGCCCGAGATCTTGACCGCGACATTGGGCTGGGCGGCGAGCGCCCGCATGCCGGCCTTCCAGACCTGCCATCCGGCCGGATCGCGGTCGGCCCACATGCCGTCATGGTTGAGGATGAACTGCGTGCCGGCAGCCTGCGCGGCGAGGCGCGCCGCCGTTTCCATCTGGTGCGGATAGAGCTGGAGGTCGAACGAGAGGCCCCGCCGCCCGAGCGTCTTCAGGCCCTCGAGGAAGGCGGGGTCGGCCATGAGGTCGGGCGCGCCATAGGAGAATTCGGGCTTGGGATGGAGGTTCACCACCTGCCGGATGCCGCGAAAGATCGGGTATTGCGCGTGCCGGTCGAGCAGGGCGGGGAGGTCGGGCGAGCGCAGGTCGGCCCCCGATACGATGACCAGGGGAATGGGGCTCCGGTCGGCGACGGCCTGCAGCGTCTCCGTCTCCTTGACGGGATCGGTGGGGAAGGCCTCGACGTGCACGGCCCCGAGCACCTCGACCTCACCCTCGCCCTCGTCGAGGAACTCCTCGAGCAGATAGCTGCGGGCAATGGCGGCGTTGGAGCCGGTGCGGCCCTTCGACGGCTTCTCGAATTGCGGGTAAAGCCGGGTCCAGAGGTCCCAGAGGTGGATGTGCGGGTCGACGACTTGCAGCGGGCTGGCCATGGCGTCAGTCCAGCCGGAAAACTTCTTCGACCGGTTCGACGACCGGCGTCGAGTCGGGGAGGGTCTCCATGTGCGGCTCCATCCACTTGCGCCAGCGCAGCTCCACCGGATCGGCTTCGCGTCGGATCGCGGGGGCCTCTCCGTCCTTTTCGTAGTAGGCGAAGAGCGTGAGGCCGTGCCGGTAGATGGTATAGTTGTGGATGCCCTGGCTCTTCAGCAGGGCCACCATTTCCGGCCAGATCTCGTCGTGCTTGCGCTTGTACTCGGCCTCCTGGCCGGGCTTGAGCTTCATGACCCAGGCGTGACGCATCGCTTCCCGTCTACTCCGCAGTTTCCATTGCCCGCTCGGCCGGCTGCGGCGGCCAGGGCCCCGCATAGCCGAGCCGGCGGCTCACCTTGTTCGTCGCTTCACTGAGCTGGTCGACCAGCGGCTGCAGCGCCGGACCCGGCGCCTTGGGCGAGGGCCCCGAAATGCTGATCGCCCCGACCGGGCGCCCCGTGCGGTCGACGATCGGCACGCCGACGCAGAACACGCCCATCACCATCTCCTGGTCGTCGACCGCGTAGCCGCGTGCGCGGATGCGGGCGAGTTCGCGGCGGAGGGCCGCCGGGTCGGTCAGGGTGTGGGTGGTGAAGGTCGAGAGCGGCTGCGCCAGCACGCGGTCGATCACCGCATCGCTGAGGAAGGCCAGCATGGCCTTGGCGCTGCCGCCGCAATAGAGCGGGGCGCGTGAGCCGATCGGCCAGTCGAGCTGCATGCCCTGGCTGCCGCGCACCTTGTCGATGCAGACGCAGAACAGGCCACTCAGCACGTTCACGTTGACCGTCTCGCGCGTCGCCTCGGCCATGGCCTCGCAGAACGGGCGGGCGAGGCGGGGGAAGCGCACGCCATCGAGCTGTTTGTCGGCGATCGAGAGCAGGCGGTAGGAAAGCTGCCAGGCGCCCTCCTCGGTGCGCTCGACGACCGCCTCCTCGGCGAGGTCGAGCAGCAGCCTGTGCACCGAGCCGACCGGCAGCTTGAGCTGCTGCGCGATGGCCCGGACGCCGAGCGCGCCCTTGCCGGCGAGCAGGTCCACGACCTGGATCGAGCGCCGAATGCTCGACATGCCTACGCCGCGCCTCCCCGACAGCGGGGCGACGTCGATGCTACCGGTACCACCCGGCGCAAACGAACGATTCTCTCCACCCCGCAAGCTCCCTGTGGCCATTCGGCCTTGATACCTCAGTGTTCCACGCGTGGAACATACTGTCCCACCTATGAAACCCTCGCCCGACCCGTCTGTCAACCCGGAAAGGCACCAATGATGGGATGAACCGCCCTTGTGTGCACACCTCCGGGCGGCCGCCTAAGGGGTCGGCGCGTCGGCCCGCAGCAGCCCTTCGGCCTTGAGCTCGTGCCAGAGGTCATCGGGGATGTCGTGGCGCATGTGGCGCACGTTCTCGACCACCTGCGAGGGGTGGATGGCCCCGGGGATCACCGAGGCGACGAGCGGATGGTGCAGCGGAAACTGCATGGCGGCGCTCGCGAGCGGCACCCCGTGGCGGGCGCACACAGCCTCCATGCGGGCCACCCGGCCGAGCTCCTCATGGGTCGCGACATGATAATTGTAGCGCGCGCCCGGCACCGGGCCCGTCGCGAGAATGCCCGTCGCGAAAACCGCCCCGATGACGAGGCCGACGCCCCGCGCCGCGCAGAGCGGAAACTCCTGGTCGAGTGCCGGCTGCTCGACGAGGGTATAGGGGATGGCAACGAGGAAGAAGTCGACGTCGACGCGGTCGAGGAAGGCGGGGATAGTCCCGAGCCGGTTGACTCCGGCGCCGATCGCCTGGATCAGCCCCGCCGCCTTGAGCTCCTCGAGCGCGCGAAATCCACCGCCCCGGGTCAGCTCGTCGAAGTGCCGGTCGACCAGCTCCTGCGAGCCGAGATTGACGAGATCGAGGTCATGGACGATGAGCGCGTTGACCCGGTTCACCCCGAGGCGCTGGAGGCTGTCCTCGTAGCTGCGCATGATGGCGCCGTAGGTATAGTCGTGCCGGTGCGCGAAGTGGAGGCCCTCCGGCCAGGCCCGCTCCGACCGGGCGAAGGCGGCCGGGTCCTCCGGCGCGGTGAAGAGGCGCCCGACCTTGGTCGAAATGATCCGCTCGCCGGCCGGCTTGTGGAGCAGCGAATTGCCGATTCGCCGCTCGCTGAGGCCGCGGCCGTACCAGGGGGAGGTGTCGTAGTAGCGAACGCCCGCGTCCCAGGCGGCATCGACCGTCGCCAGGGCCTGCGCCTCCGGAATGTCCTCGATGATGTTGCCGAGCCCCGCGCCGCCGAAGCCGAGGCGGGGCAGGGCGAGGGTGGTGCGGCCGAGCTGTCGGGTGGCGAAGGGGTCCATCCCTCGTGCCTCGTCTGTTGCTGAACGGGGCCTCTCCCGCCGGCAGGCTCAGGGGAGGGTCCTGGTATATTCCCCGTGGCGAGCCTGCCGAACCACGAGCCGCGACGGGCTACGCCGCTTCGAAGCGGCGGGGCGCCGGCACGAGGTCGGCGAGGAGCGTATCGATCTCGCGCTGCGTCACCGGGTCGATCTCGATCGTCGGGCTGCGCACATAGGCCGAGCGGATCACCCCCTGGCGCACGAGCAGCTGCTTGTGGAGGTGATAGAAGAGGTCGCCGCCCTGCTGCCCCAGGCGGTTCACCGCCATGATGCTCTCGTCGAAAGCCTTGCGTGCGCCCCGTTCGTCGCCGGCCTGGAAGCGGTTCCAGACCTCGACGAAGGCCGCGGGCTGGCTGCAGAACGGCATCGTGCCGACGGAGCCCCGCCGCATCTCCTCAATGAAGTAGCTGCCGCCCGCGCCCCCGAAAATGGTCAGCCGGTCGCCCGCGACCCGCGACATGTCGGCGACCTTGCTCGTCACCGGCAGCGTTTCCACCTTGATGTAGCGGACCTGTTCCGCCTCCTGCGCGATCCTGAGCGCGAGGCCCGGCGGGATCGGCGCCTGCGGCACGTCCTGGAGGAAGATCGGGATCGTCACCGCCTTCGAAATACGGCGGTAGTAGTCGAGGATTTCCTCGGCGCCGACGGGCATGAAACTCGGCGGGATCACCATCAGGGCATCGGCGCCGAGTTCCTCGGCCCGGCGGCTGTAAAAGACCGCAAGGTCGGTGCCGGCCGCGCCCGAATTGATCACGACCGGCACGCGGCCGTTGACCGTCTTGACGACGCAGCGGATGACCGCGTCGCGCTCGGCTTCGTTGAACTTGAACACCTCGCTACCGAGGGCCACGCCGAGCCCGTGCACGCCCGCGCCGATGTTGAATTCGATGAGGCTTTGGAGGCTCGCCTCGTCGATGCGGCCCTCCTGGTCGAAGGGGGTGACGAGGATCGGCACGACGCCGCGGATGGCTGGCTGGGGCATGTCTGGTCTCTAAACGGCGCTCAATCGGCGTGGAACATTTCTTCGACCGGCTCCTGGACCGGCGAAAAGTCGGCATTGGTTTCCATGTAGGGGGCCATCATCTCCCACCATTTCCAGACGATGGGGTCGATGGGGGCATCGGCCGGCGCGGGCTCGTCGCGCTCCTGATAGGCAAAGAGCAGCAGCCCGTAGCGGTAGATGGAGAAGTTGCGGGTGCCGTTCTTCTTCATCAGCGCCAGCATTTCCGGCCAGATCTCGTCGTGCTTCTGCTTGTAGATGGCTTCGCATCCCGGCTTCAGCTTCATCACCCATGCGAGGCGCACGGTCATGTCCTTCTCCCCTCAGGCCGACCGGGCCAGATCGGCGTCGTTGCCGACCTGTGCCGGCGGGTAGGGGCCCGCAAAGCCGATGCGGCGGCTCACATAGCCGCAGGCCTCCGTCAGGAGCTCGACCATGCGGTCGAGCTCGCGGCCCGGCTGCTTCGGCGAGGTGCCCGAAATGCTCATCGCGCCGACCGGCCGGCCAGACCGGTCGAGGATGGGCATGGCGACGCAGCGCACGCCCACCACCACCTCGTCGTGGTCGAGCGAATAGCCGCGCCGCCGGATGCGCTCGAGCTCGGCGCGCAGCACGGCGGGGTCCGTGATGGTGTGCGGCGTCCATTGCTTGAGCGGCTGGGCGAAGAGCCGCTCCTGTTCCTCGGGGGTCATGAAGGCGAGCATCGCCTTGCCCGCGCCGCCGCAATGCAGCGGCCCCCGCGAGCCGATGCGCATGTCGAGCTGCATGCCCTCATTGCCGCGCACCTTGTCGATGGTGACGCCCATCATGTTGTGGAGCGCGTTGATGTTGACCGTCTCGCGCGTCTCCTCGGCGATGCGGTCGGCGAACGGGCGGGCCAGCTGCGGCAGCTCGAGGCGTTCGAGCTGCGTGCCGGTGATCTCGAGCAGGCGGAAGGAGAGCACCCACTCCCCGCTCGGGGTTCGCTCCGTGACCCCCTCGGCTTCGAGGTCGAGCAGCAGCCGGTGCATCGAGGCGAGCGGCAGGCCGAGTTGTTGCGCGACCGGCCGCACGCCGAGCGGCCCTTTCCGCGCCAGCAGTTCCATCACCTGCACGCTCCGCCTGATGCTCGACATTGCCCCTCCGCGCTTCCTACCAGTGCTTTCGCTCCATCAACGGCTCGATGATGTTGTCGTTGATGTAGTCCCACTCGATCTCGTACCCCATTCCGGGGCCCTTCGGCAGGTGCACGTAGCCCTCGCTGTCGATCCGGTCGCAGGTCGATTTGAGGTAGGGGTGGGGAGCGTCGTAGTCGACGCCCGGGGCGAGCAGGCCCTTCTCGTAATATTCGGAGGTGTCCTCGGACGTCGCGCCGCAGACCTGGAGGTTCCCCCAGCCGGCCATGTGCATCTCGCACCTGAGGCCATAGGCCTCGGCGACGATCGCCGTCTTGCGGGCGCCCGTGATGCCGCCCCGCACGACGTCGATCCGGCTCATGTCGCCGGCGCCGCGCAGAATCCATTCCGCCCGGGAAAACACCCCGCCGGCCACGATTTCGGGCGAGAGGATCGGGATCGACAGCTCGCGCGACAGGCGCACATAGCTCTCGACGCGATATTCCGGCATCGGGTGCTCGTACCAGTAGTAGTTGAGCTTTTCGAGCTCGCGGCCGACCTGGATTGCCTCCTCGAGCGACATGTAGGTGCCCCAGGGGTCGTACATGAGCACGTAGTCCGGCCCGACCGCCTCGCGCACGAGGTGGATGGTTTCGATGTCGGCCTTGATGTTGGAGGGGCGGCCGGGCGTGGGCTGCTGCGTCTCCGGATTCCAGAAATAATGCGGGTGGATCTTGTAGGCCTGGTAGCCCTCCTTCTTGCAGGCGAGGGCGTGCTCGGCATAGACGCGCGGCACCCCGATATTGGGGTAGGTCGAGGCATAGGCCTTGAGCTTGTCGCGCGAGCCGCCCATGAGCTTGTAGACCGGCAGGTTGGCGTAGCGGCCGGCGAGGTCCCAGAGCGCGTTGTCGATGACGCTCTGCACGTTCTCCGGGAAGTTCGCGACCCACATCCACTTCCAGATCAGCTCGCGGTCGAACGGGTCCTGCCCGACGATGAGGCTCTTGACCCGGCCGAGGATCATCTGCTGGTCGACGATGTTGAGGCCCTCGGCGTCGCCGTGCGAGCCGCCGCCGAAATAGTAGCCGCTGACGCCCTCGTCGGTCGCGATCTCGAGCACCGTCTGCATCAGCTCGGCCTTCGGGATCGGCTTGGCGTGGCCGGTGTCCCAGCGGTCGGCATAGGTCTTGAAGGTGGTGATCTTGACGTCTGAGATTTTCACGGGAGCCATCCGGGCGAGGGGTTATTCGTAGGCATCGCCGCCGCGCAGGCGGTCGAGCAGCACCGCGGCGAGCAGCAGCAGGCCGACGATGATGTTGGTGAAATACGGGCTGATCGCCTGCACATCGAGAATGTTCGACGTACCGGCGACGACGAGGAGGCCGAGCGCCGCCCCGAGCGGGTTGCCGACGCCGCCCCTGAGGATCGAGTAGCCGCCGATCATCATGGCGGCATAGACCTGGAACTCGAGGCCGGTGCCGGTGAGATTGGAGGCGCTGCCGAGCTGGCCGACATAGAGCACGCCGCCGATTCCCGCGCCGAGGGCGGAGAGGAGCAGCGCGCCGAACCGCACCCGCGTGACCGAGATGCCGGCCCGGCTCGCCGCCCGGTCGTCGCCGCCCACCGCCTGCACGTGCCGGCCGAGGCGCGTCCGCGTCACGATGAGGGTGGCGATGACGATCAGCGCGAGCGAGATGACGAAGAGCACCGGCAGCGGCCCGACGGTGAGGCTCGTGAAGGAATAGAAGTCGGTATCGAAGGCGGCGAGGGAGCCCCCGGGGCCGGCGATGATGTAGGCGACCCCGCGCAGCGCGACCAGCATGCCGAGCGTCGCCGCGATGGTGTCCGCGCCGAAGATCACGACCGCCGTGGCGTTGACGGCGCCGAAGACCAGCGAAGCGGCGAGGGCGCCGAGCGCCGCGGCCCAGAGTGGCCAGCCCATGCCCATCAGGGCCGCGGTGGTCACCGAGCTCACGCCCGCCATCGAGCCGATCGAGAGATCGACGACGCCGGCCAGGAGCGCGAAGCCGGCAAAGGCCGCGATCAGCATCGGCACCGCAACGAAGCTGCCGATGATGGTGACGTTGCTCGCCGAAAGGAAGTTTGGCCCGATCCAGAAGAGGCCGACGAGGATCACGGCGATCAGCGTCACCGCGATCGAGGTGACGGAGCCGGTCGCGAGGTCGCGCAGCCGGTGGCGGTCGAAGCCCGAAGCGGAGGCCGGGGGGAGGGTATCGGTGCTCATCGCTGCAGCCTCTTGGCCCGCCACCCGTCGATCGCCACGGCGACGATCAGCACCAGTCCCTGGAACACCGCCTGCCAGTTGGACGAGAAGCCGAAGAAGACGAGCGAGGTGGGAACGGTCGATAGGAACCCGATGCTGAGCAGGATCATCCAGATGCTGCCGCGGCCGCCGGCGAGCGACACGCCGGCGAGGATCACCGCGGCAATCACCGGCAGCTGGTAGGTCGAGCCGGCGCTCGGGCCGAAGGGACCCGAGGAGGCGGCGAAGAGGACGCCCGCCGCCCCGACGATGCCCCCCGAAATGGTGAAGATCGCGTAGCGCGTCTTCTTGAGTGAGATGCCGCGCGCCTGGGCGGCGAAACGGTTGCCGCCGACGGCGATGGCGTGGCGGCCGTAGCGCGTCCGGGGCAGGAGGTAGCCGACGACCAGCACCAGAATGACCATCGGCCACCAGATGTTGGGGAGCCCGAGGAAATAGGATTGGCCGAAGGCGGTCAGCGGCGAACTGATCGGCGCCTGCGCGTTCTGGTAGACGAGCAGCATCACCGCCTGCCCGATGAAATTGGTGCCGAGCGTCACGATGATGGGGTTGAGCTTGCCCACCACGATCACGACGGCATTGAAGAGGCCCCAGGCGGCGCCGACCGCGATGCCGAGGAGCACCGCGACCGGCACCGGCATGCCGGCCTCGAGATAGTGGGAGACGACGGCCGCGCTCAGGATGAGGCTCGTCGGCTGGCTGAGGTCGAGAATACCGCCGCTGATGCCGACCAGCGCCTGCGCGACCGCGAGAACGCCCGTCACGGCCATCGTGAAGGTGACCGCGAGAAGCGTCTGGTGCGACAGGAAATCGCCGCGGTGCAGGCCCGATACGACGATGAGCAGCAGCCAGGCGCCCAGCAGCACGATGGCCGTGCCCGACCCGGCCGGGAGGGATGCCCCGAGCGAGCCCCGCCCGGCCGAACTCGTTGGTGCGCTGGTTGCCACGTCGCTCATCGTCGCCCTGGTGTTCAGCCCTTCTTCGGGCAGAAGAGCTCGTATTCGGTGGTGCCGGCAGGCGCCGCCAGAAGCTGCTTCACGCGCTCGGGCATGTCCGGAATCTTCGCCGCCTCGGCCGCCGAGACGGGGCAGGGCTCGACGCGCGAGGCCGGATCGCCCGCATCGTCCTTCATCGGGGGCGGGTTGCCCGCCGCGATCTTGTCGATCACGTCGCGCAGCGCATAAACGGCATAGCCCTCGAGGAAGTAGAACACCGACCCGGCAAGGTGCGGATCGACATTGTTGCCGGTGATGTAGGACCCATCCTGGCCCCAGCCGATGATGTCGTCGGCGCGCCCGAGCTGTTCGGCCGCCTGGATGGCGCCGAGCACGCCGCCGTCGTTGAGCCCGACCACGAGGATCTTCTTGGCGTCGGGATGCGCCGCGAGCACGTCGCGGGCCGCCGGCAGGGCAACCGCAGCCTGTCCGTTGCCTTCGAACGAAATCCACTTGTCGGCCGGAATGTCCGGGCAGACCTGCTTGAGGCCGTCGCGCATGCCGCCCGTGCGCCACGTGTTGACGATGCCGGCCCCGGCGCCCTCGGAGGAGAGCACGAGGTCGGGCTGGCAGTTCCATTTGGCCTTGGCGATCTCGCCCAGCGCCTTGCCGCCGGCAATGCCGGCCGCCTGGTTGTCGATGCCGACGAAATAGAAGCCCTTTTGCGCGATATCGTAGGTGACGACGGGGATGTGCGCCGCGCCGAGCTTCTGGGCCAGCACCGGATTGACCGAAGGCTGGCCGTTGAACTCGATGACGGCGTCGACCTTGTCCTGGATGAAGATGTCGGCGTTCTTGACCGCGGTCGCCGCGTCATTGTTGTTGCTGAGCTCGACGTAGTCCCAGCCGCGCCGCTTGGCGAGCGCGTTGGCGACGTCGCCCTGGGCCTTCATCCAGTCGAGCGCGGGGAGGCCACCCACGGCCATGCCGAGCTTGAAGGCCTGGGCCGGCACCGTTGCCCCGCCCGTCAGGGCCGCCGCCACCGCGACGGTTGCCAACGTCGCGACAGCACGACGTACGGTTCTGTTCGTCAATCTTTCCTCCCTTTGGTCGTTGTCGGCCGCACTGGCGGCCATTGCACTTCGAGACGGCTCACCCCTGCTTGGGGCAGAAGAGATCGTATTCGGTGGTCCCCTTGGGCGCCGCGACGAGCTTGGCGACGCGGGCGTCCATCTCGGGTACCGCCTTGGCCTGCTCGGCGCTCACGACGCACGGCGGCACGCGCTCGGCCGGGTCCTCGGCGGTGTCCTTCATGGGCGGCGGATTGCCGGCGGCGACGGCGTCGAGGATCTTGAACGCGTAGGCGGGATAGCCCTCGAGGAAATAGAAGACCGAGCCGGCGAGATGCGGATCGACATTGCTGCCCGTGATGCGCGAGCCGTCCTGCCCCCAGGCGATCACCTCGTCGGCGCGCCCGAGCTGGCTCGCGGCCCGGATCGCCGCGACCTCGGGATTGTCGCTGATGCCGACGATGAGGATTTTCTTGGCGTCGGGATGCGCGGCGAGCTGGTCGCGGGCATTCGCCTCGACGGTGTTCTGGTCGCCCGCCTCGAAGGACACGAATTTTTCGGCGGGGATGTCCGGGCAGACCTTCTTCAGCCCGTCGCGCATGCCCCCGGTTCGCCAGGTGTTGACGATCCCGACCGCCGTGAACTCCGCCGAGAGCACGAGGTCGGGCTGGCAGTTCCACTTCGCCTTGGCGATCTGCCCCAGCGCTTCCCCGCCCTGCTGGCCGGCCGCGAGGTTGTCGACGCCGACGAAGTAAAACCCTTTTTGCGCAATGTCGTAGGTGATGACCGGGATGTGCGCCGCGGCGTATTTCTGCGCCAGCACGGGATTGACGGAAGGCTGCTGGTTGAACTGGATGACGGCGTCGACCTTGTCCTGGATGAAGACGTCGGCGTTCTTGATCGCCGTCGGCCCGTCATTGGCGTTGGAAAGGACGACCGCGTCCCAGCCGCGCTGCTTGGCGAGCGCCTGGGCGACCTCGCCCTGCGCCTTCTGCCAGGCGTCGGGGGCGTTGCCGCCGACCGCGATGCCGACCTTGAACGCCAGGGCCTCGCCGGTCATGGCGAGTGAGGCCGCGAGCGCCAGCGCCGTCAGGGCCGGAACAACGCGTGCAACGGGGCGATGCCTAACGTCTGTCATTTGCCTATCCTCCCTTTGGTGTTCCGGATATGGGCTCGGCTGCGTCAGCTCTTTTGCCCCTAGGCGGCGCTCTGCTGCGCCATTGCCTCCTCGGAATCGCCCCGCACGGCCCCGGTGATGAGCCCGACGATCTCGGAAACGTGGGTGTCCCGGATGGTGCGCGTGGCGATGGTGCGGCCGAGGCGCATCACCGTCACCCGGTCGGCGACTTCCATCAGCTGCTGCATGTTGTGCGTGACCACGATCACCGCGACGTCGTGCTTGCGCAAATCGCCGATCACCTCGAGCACCTGCGCGGATTCCCGCACGCCGAGCGCCGCCGTCGGCTCGTCGAGGATGACGATGCGCCGCCCCCAGAGCAGGGCGCGGGCAATCGCGAGGCACTGCCGCTGCCCGCCCGACATGCCCTTTACCGAAACATTGATGGAGGGCACCTTGACCTTGAGCGCCTCGAGCACCTCGCGCGACTTGCGCCGCATCTCGCGGTCGTCGACGAGGTCGAAGAAGCGCGCGACGGGGTTTTTCGCCCGCGCCTCGCGGCCGAGATAGACGTTCTGGTAGGCGCTCATGGTATCGACCAGCGCCAGGTCCTGGTAAACCGTCTCGATGCCGGCCTCGAGCGCGTCCTGCGCCCGGCGCATCCGGACCTCCTGCCCGTCGATGAGGATTTCGCCGCCG
>DASZTU010000198.1:0-6048 GCA_035547975.1 Devosiaceae bacterium
GCCCGCTGCTCGCTAGGAGCAGGTGCTCGTGTTGTAGCAGATGATTCCCGGGTAGCGCGGCAGGTAGTAGTTCTGGTGGTAGAGCGTGAAGGGCGAGCGGAAGAACAGGCCGAGCAGCGGCTGGTAGGAGTAGCTCGCCTCCGAGACGATCACGTAGTTGCTCTTCGAAATGGCAATCATCGAGGTCGCGATGCCGGGCGAGCTCGGATAGGGCTGGCCGACCGTCCGCGCCGTGCCCCCATTGTAGGCCTGGCTCCACTTGACCGTCGTCACCCCGCTCGAATTGACATAGACCAGCGACACCACCTGCTTGAGGCTCGTGCCGGAGAAGGGGGCGATGATTGCCTGCGCCGCCTGGAAATAGTCGGTGAGGTCCGAGGCAGTCACCTGGCCGTCCGAACGTGCCACGAGGTCGCCTACCGTGCCCGCGATGTTGGTGATCCGCTCATCCACATTGATGAGCTGCGTCAGCTCGGTCGAGCCGAGATAGAGCGTCAGCATCAGCGGCATCACGAGGGCGAACTCGACCGCGGCGACCCCCTCGCGGGCTTTCGCGAACCGTTTGGCCTTGCTCTTCAAGCCCCTGAGGGCCGCACGCAACGGGCTCATGTGAACGGCTCGTTCTTGAACACACGCACCGCACCCATCAGCATAGTGCCGTCCGAGCTCGAGGCCAGGCTGAAGCCGCCGAAGCTGATGCCGAGCGGCCACTTGTAATAGACCTGGACCATGATGACGCTCGACCCCTGCCCGTCGTCATAGGCGGGGGTGAGCACCCACTTGCTCGGATCGGTGGGATCGAGCGGCGAGGGCGGGGCGCTGGCCGATGTAAAGCTGGTCACCGTCTTCACGCTGATCTTCAGGTTGTTGCAGTTGAAGAGGCCGTAGAGCCGGCTGCAGATCGCCGTGCGGAAATTGTCGATTGTATAACCGGCGGTCTGGGCTTGGCCGGTACGGATGAGCCGGGCGCTGTCTTGCACCGCCCCATCGAGGATCTGCGTGGCCAGGAACACCAGCGCGGTCTCCATGATCGCCCAGACGAGCACGAAGAACGGCACGGCCAGGATGGCGAGCTCGACAGCCGTGGCGCCGCGCTCGTCGCGCGCGAACCGTCGCGCGCGGCCGGTGCGCAGGCGTGAGAACCAGTGGCCGAAGCGACCGCTAGACAGCATGGGTGAAACTTGCCTCGGGCAAAGTGGCCCTCAGGCTATCCGCCCTCGGCTAATTCGAGGTTGATGCGCTCCCCGCAATTCGACGAGCTGAGGGCGTGGTTAACCGGGCGTTGCCTACTGCGACGCCATGCCCGCAACGATCGAGGATGAGGCCGTCACCGACTGGCTATAGGACGGATCGTCACCGAGCATGACCATCTGCTGGCAGCGCGGCGCGCAGTAGAGGGTCGTGCGCGCGTTCGCGTTATAGACGGCAACCGTGTCCGCCTGCGCCTGCACCACCTCGAGCAGCGTGTCGGCGATCGGGCTCCCCTTCTGGTCGAGCACGATCATGTTCGTCTGCCCGTAGCTCTTGCCGGTGAGAATCAGGGTCTGCGGGTCCTGGATGGTCACGTCGGCAACCCCGGGATTGCCGACGATCACCGTGGCCGCGGGCGCGCTGATCTTGAGGATGCGGGCCATGTTGACCTTGACCGTGACCGGGGCGCCGGTCTCGTCCGCCGCGGCGGGGAGCGTCCCGCCGACGCAAAGCGCGGCCGAGAGGGCGGCGACGAGGCAAAGGGAGCCGAGCTTGGGGGACATGGATGACCCGGGGATACGCTGAACACTACCCAAGTGTTGCGCGGACTGGTGAAGAATTGGCAAATGCCCGCGCGGTATTCGTCCAGCGCGACATTCCCCCGCGCCATCGCTCCCAGGGGGCCTCCGCCAGGACGCGAAGGGCGGGGGACGGGCGAGCCCGGGAGGTGGCTTCCCTACAATGCCATGCAATCCTTTAATGCTTTGATTATCATACGCAATATCCGGAAGTTCGGCGACCCCGCAACACCGGGGATTAACGTATTTTCAAGACCTCGAGCATAGGGTCTGCGCACGTTCGATGTGCGACGTGTCGAACGGTGCTGTCACACCGATGGCTGGTAACTAGGAGCACGAATAATGAAGTATATCGCGCAGTTTGCGAAGGACGAGTCCGGCGCAACCGCGATCGAGTACGGCCTGATTGCCGCTCTCATCGCTGTTGGCATCATCGTTGCCGCGACCACTCTCGGCAGTTCGCTGTCTGGTCTGTTCAACAAGATCAGCACGAAGATGAGCAACGTCACGGTCCCGTGATCGCGTTCATCGCATAGGTTTCGGGCATCGGGGGGCGCATAGCCCCCCGATGTGTTTATGCCTCGCAACCCCGGTCATGTCGCCAGTCCGCGACGTCCCGCCCGCCACGACGGCCCGTCGGAGAACCCATGCTCGACAAGCTGCTGCTGCTGCTGTTTCCGCTGCTGATGGCCTTTGCGGCCTCCTCGGATCTGCTCACCATGCGCATTTCGAACCGCGTGGTCCTGTTGCTCGTCGCCATCTTCTGCGCCGTCGCGGTCGGCATCAACATGCCGATCGAGGAGTTCGGCTGGCACGTCGCCTGTGCCACGATCGTGCTCACGGTTGCGTTCATCTTTTTCGCGCTCGGCTGGATCGGCGGCGGCGACGCCAAGCTCGCGGCCGCGACGACCTTCTGGCTGGGGTTCGGCGTCACGCCGGCCTACCTGCTCGATGCCTCGCTGATCGGCGGCTTCATGACGCTCGCCATTCTGGTGGTGCGCCGCTGGCCCTTGCCCGCTTTCCTGTCGCGGATTCCCTGGATCGACCGGCTGCACGACAGCAAGACCGGCATTCCCTATGGCATCGCGCTCGCGATCGCGGGGCTCTTGACCTATTCGGACTCGACGGTCTTCCAGCGCCTCGCCAACTGAACGCGGCGACGCCCCCACACCCTGAGCCGCACGTCGCGGGCCGCCCGATCGGGCGGCACTGTCGCTTTGCTTGCTCCGGCTGCTGCGGAACGGCCCGGCAACTAGTCGTTAACCGCATTTGCAAAGCATCCATTAACCAAAACTTGAGGCTTTCCGCCGCATATTCGGCCGGAAGTGAAGTCGGGTGCCGCGCACCCGCATCCCTGGAGTACCGTGCATGAGACCAGCGCGTATCCTGCTGTTGTTGATCGCGCTCGTTGCGGGCGGCCTCGCCGCCTGGCTCGCCACCCGCGGCAGCGCGCCCGAGGTGGTGACCCAGGTCGTCGCGCCCCAACCGGCAACCCAGACCCAGGTGCTCGTGGCCAAGTCCGCGATCGGCGTGGGGCAGCGGCTGACGGCCGGCGACGTCGACTGGCAGCAATGGCCCGACGCGGCGGTCCGCCCCGAATACATCACCATCGCGAAAACCCCGGACGCGCCCGCCAAGATCGCGGGCGCCGTGGCGCGCTTCGAAATCTTTGCCGGCGAGCCGATCCTCGACAGCAAGCTCGCGCACGCCGACCAGGGGCTGATGTCGGCGGTGCTCGACCCCGGCATGCGCGCGGTTTCGATCAACATCTCGCCCGCCTATGGCTCGGGCGGCTTCATCGTGCCGAACGACCGGGTGGACGTGCTGTTGACCGACTCCAGCAACGGCCAGTCGAATTCCCGCGTCATCCTCTCCGACGTGAAGGTCTTGGCCATCGGCAGTCGCCTCGGCCAGACCGGCAAGACCGGCGCGCCGCCCGACCCCGAGGACCCGAAGTCGCAGGTGTTCACCTCGGACGCCATCGCAACCCTCGAGCTCACCCCGGCACAGGGCCAGACCCTGATGACGGCCCAGCAAAGCGGCAAGGTGTCCCTCGTGCTCCGGTCGGTTGCCGATTTCGGGCACAACAGCCCCCTGCCGCGCACCGCGCAGGTCTCCTCGACGCCCACCGCCCCCGCTGCCGCGCCGGCCCCGACGCCGACCTCGGTCCAGGTCGATGACAACCAGACGGTCACCATCGTCCGCTTCGGCCGCGTCGCGACGGTGACGCCGGGCAGCGCGAGCCTGCAGTCGCAGCCGGTCGTCGCCCAGGCGGCCTATGTGCCGCCGGCGACCGTCGTTGCGCCCTCCATCACGACCGCGGCTCCCGTCGCGGCGGCACCCGCGCCCGCCAGCACGGCGACCGAGACGGTCACCCCGCCCGTGACCGTCGTCACCAATCCCGCGCCGAAGCCGGCGACGCTCGGCACCGTTCCCACCATCCCCATCCAGTAGCGCCCCCGCGAGGACCTTCCCGATGCCGATCCTGCCCTTGCTTCGCCAGACCTCCGCGGCGATCCTCGGCCGGCGAACCGCCCTCCTGGCGGTCGTCCTCGGGGCCCTCGCGCTCACCTCGCCCGGCGTCGTGACCCCGGTCGAGGCGGGCACCCAGATGACGCGCCTCGTGGTTGCCTCCCTCGGCACCACGCGCTCGCTTTCGCTCTCCCTCAACAAGTCGCTCATCGTCGACCTGCCGGCCGATGCGCACGAGGTGATCGTCTCCCAGCCGGCCATCGCGGCGGCGAGCATGCGCTCAAAGCGCCGCGCCGTGCTCGAGGGGATGGGGGTAGGGGAGACCAACATCATTTTCCTCGACGAACGGGGCGTCCAGATCGCGACCCTCGAAGTCTCGGTCGTTCGCGACGCCTCGACCCTGAGCGCGACCCTCACGCGGCTCCTCCCCGGGTCCAACATCTCCGTGCAGGGTTTTGGCGAGCACCTGATCCTGTCCGGTACCGCCATTTCGCAGGACGACGTGGCCAAGGCCGCAGCCATTGCCGGCCAGTTCGCGGGCGGCGATGGCAACATCGCCAATCTCATCACCGTCTCGGGCGCGCAGCAGGTTGCGCTCAAGGTCACCGTCGCCGAGGTGTCGCGCCAGGCGGTCAAGCAGCTCGGCATCGACCTGTCGGCTTCGCTGACCACGGGATCGCTGACGACGGGCATCATCAACAATCCCTCGCTCGGCGGCGCCTCCAACGTCGTCTCTCCCAACACGATCACTGCCGGGATCAACGTTCCGGGCCTGTCGCTCCAGACGACGCTGCGCGCCCTCGAACAACGCGGCCTGAGCCGCACCCTCGACCAGCCCACGCTGACCGCGATGTCGGGCCAGGCCGCTTCCTTCCTCGCCGGCGGCGAGTTTCCGGTGCCGTCCTCGATCGACCAGAACGGCCAGGTGAGCTATGCCTTCAAGCAGTTCGGGGTGAAGCTCGATTTCACCCCGACCGTCAAGTCGAGCGGCGTCATCGGGCTCGTCGTCGATACCTCCGTATCCGAGCCGACGACCGATGGCGCGGTGACGGTGGGCGGGCTCACCATCCCCGCCACCAAGAACCGCGAGGCCAAGACCCAGGTCGAGCTGCCGCCCGGCACCACCCTGTCGATCGCCGGGCTGTTCGAGGACAAGCTCCGCCAGCAGATCAACCAGCTGCCGGGCCTCGGCAACATCCCGATCCTCGGCGCCCTGTTCCGCTCGCGCGACTTCCTGCGCCAGCAGACCGAACTGGTGATCCTCGTCACCCCCTATCTCGTGGGCCCGGGCCCGGAGCCGCCGCTGCCGACCGATGCGATCGTGCCGGCCGGCGACGCCGAAGCCAATTTCCTCGGCCACATGCAAAAGCTCTATGGCGTCGGCGACCCGAACGGTCCCGCCGGCCAGTACAAGGGCTCCGTCGGGTTCGCGCTGGAGTAGGGGGACACGGCCGCACTGAGCGGGAGGTTCGTCTCAAAGCCGACGGCACGCGTTAGGGACGAATTTACCTTACGCGCCCGACAATTGAACGAGTAGGCCGGCGCGCCGGCAAAAGGAGTGCTCGATGAGCTTTCTCAGCAAGGAACCCAAGATGGCAGAGGAGCCAGCGGCTGAGGTCGCCAGCGGCGCGCGCCTCATTCCGCGCATCACCATCCAGGCTTTCTGCGAGCATTCCCAGACGGCGCAGCTGATCGAGTCGGCGGTGCACGACCGGCGGATGTCGAAGGTTGCCCTCACCACCCACAATGGCGGTCTCGATGGTGCCATCGAGACCTACCGCTCCAATCCGACCCCCAATCTCATCAT
>DASZTU010000199.1:0-6339 GCA_035547975.1 Devosiaceae bacterium
CCGCCGCGCTGGTCTCGCGGCGGTCTACGACCCGAGCTCAGCCTATGGCGTCTACTGGATGCTCATCCTTGCCGGCTGAAATCGTCGACGCCCGCGGCGAAAAATGCCCGCTGCCGGTGCTGCGGATGGAAAAGCGCCTCATGGCCCTCGCCCCCGGCGCGGAACTCATCGTGTGGGCCAGCGACCCGATGGCGAAAGTCGATATCCCGCTCTACTGCCGTCAGAACGGGCACGCCTGCGCGGTGACCACGACTCCGGCCGGGCTCGAGTTCCACATCGTCAAGGCGCGGGCCCCGGCCTGAGCGCCCTATTTGCGAAAGCTCGGCCTCGGGTTCGGAACCGGCGCCCCGGGCGCCGCAACGGACACATCGGCCGGCGTCGCCGCCGGGTCATCGCCCGGCGCAGCATCGCCCGGCGCGGCATCGCCCTCGGCCGTCGCATCGTCCTGTGGCACCGCCGAAATCGGCTGGGCGCCGGGCTTGCCGAAATCGACGGCCGCGTAACTCTGGCCCACCACCTTGTCGGTGAGGTAGTTCGGCTGGCCCTTGAGGCCATAGGGATAGAGCTTGTAGCGCGCGAGCACGTAGCTCTTGGCGTTCTTGCCGCAGAGCAGCGGCTTCATGTCCATGGGCGGCGCCGTCTGGTCGTCGACGATGTCGACGACGTTCTTGCCGGTATCGGGGTGTTGGTTGGCGAACCCCTCGAGGATGAGCTTGGCGATCAGCTGGTCGCGTTCCCGCTCGGACGTACCCCCGAGATAGACCCCGAGGAGCTCGCGCCCGCCGCGCTGCACGGTCGCGACGATGTTGAGGCCCGAGGCACAGATGAAGCCGGTCTTCATGCCGGTCGTGCCTTCGAGCTTGTTGAGGAGCACGTTGCTCGCCTTGAGGTTGACTTTGCCGAGGGTCACCATCGGCGTCCTGTAGATCTGATCGTACTGCGGAAACGTCCGCCTGAGGTCGATCGCCAAAACCGCGAGGTCGCGCGCCGTCGTCACCTGCCCGTCATCGGGAAGGCCGTTGACGTTGTTGTAATGCGTCCGCGACAGGCCGAGCTTGGCGGCTGTCGCGTTCATCTCCGTAACGAAGGCGTCGGTCGACCCCGATACGGTCTCGGCGATCGCGACCGCCATGTCGTTGGCCGACTTCACCAGCATGATGTAGAGCGCGTCCTGGAGCGACAGGCTGTCGCCCGCCGGCAGACCCGAACGCGACGGCGCCTGGCTGACGGCGAGCGGCGACATCGTGACCTTGGTGTCGAGGTGGACGCGCCCGTCCTCGATCGCCTGGAACGTCACATAGGCGGTCATCAGCTTGGTGAGCGAAGCGGGGTGCCAGGGCGCCCCCGCATTGTCCTCGTAAAGGACGTTGCCGGTCGCCATGTCGACGAGCAGCTCGGGATTGTCGATCGTCGGGGGCGGCGGGGCGGGCGTCGACGGCTTGCTGGGCCGCGCGGCCGCGGGCTTGGGCGCCGTATGGTGGCTCGAGTGGCTGCTGCGGGCCTGGACGGGTTGCGTGGTGTCGAGACTGACCAGGGCGGCGGATAAGCCGATGATCAGCAACAGGCGCCGGGCAAATCGCAACGGGCGACTCCTTCCAACCAATCGATGCATTCGGATGTGCCCTCTCATACCAGCCGCGCTTCCCAAGCTCAACGTGGCGCGCCCGCAACAGGCGGCGCCGGCCGCCGCCAGCCGCCAGTCGCGACCCGCCCATACTGCTGACAGAAATTGGCAGTCGTCGCGGCTAGGGTCAGGGCGTGCCAGAGGCGGGAGAGACACCATGACCACCATCCTCACCATACTGACCGAAGGCTTTGCGGATTGGGAAATCGCGACCCTCTGCGGCGTGGCCCGCGGCTTTTACGGCCTCGCCGTGCGCCATGCGACGCCGCGCGGCCTTCCCGTCACCTCATCCGGCGGACTTCGCGTCATCCCCGATCTCGGGCTCGAGGCCGTCGATATTGCGGCGGCCGACGCGATCATCGTCTGCGGCGGCACGATCTGGCGCTCGGACGGCGCACCCGACCTTTCGGGCCTGCTGCGCCGGGCGCAGGCCGCCCGCCTCGTCGTCGGCGGCATCTGTGACGGAACGCGCGCCCTGGCCCGGGCCGGCCTCCTGGACAGCGTCGGCCACACGAGCAACGACCCCGAGACGCTGCTCGAAACCGGCTATGCGGGGCGCGCTCACTATTGGGAGGTGCCCCACGCCGTCTCGGACCAGCGCATCGTGACGGCGCCGGGGACGGCGCCCGTGAGCTTCATGGCGGAAATCCTCGATACCCTCGGCCTCCGCGACGAAAACCTCGACTATTATCTGGGCCTGCTCGCGGCCGAGCACGCGCCCCGCGCCGAGCGCTGGGGCCGGACGTCCTCGGCGGAGGCCGACATCGCCTATCGCTGAGACTTTCGCCCAGCGAGCGTGGCGGCGCGGCCAAGCGGCTCGCGCCGCCCGTCGGTGGCGCGCCTAGACCGGCAGGATCAGGGCCGTCGAGCGGCTGACGCTGCCGCGCAGCGCCCCCGCATCGGCCGCCGAGAATCCGACGGTTATGGCGAAGCCGCCGGCCTCGACCAGCCAGTGCTTTGCCTCGGGCCGGAAATAGGCGAACGCCCGGTCGTCCAGCTCGACCCTCACGCGCCGACTTTCGCCGGCGGCGAGCGCAAGCTTCACAAAACCCTTGAGTTCCCTGGCGGGACGCGGCGCCGCCGAGATGTCGTCTGAGACATAGACCTGGGCCACGGTGCTGCCGGAACGCGCCCCGGTATTGGTCACGGTGAACGAGACGCCGACGGTTCCATCCGCCTCGAAGCGGGAATCGTCGAGTTCGAGCCCGCTCAGCGAAAACTCGGTGTAGCTGAGGCCGTAGCCGAAGGGGAAAAGCGGCGCGATGCCCATCCGGTCGTAGTGCCTGTAGCCGATGAAGATCCCCTCCTCATAGCGCACCTTGCCGTCCTTGCCGGGATAGACCTCGGGGTCCTGCGACTGCGTCGGATTGTCGGCCCAGCGGCGGGGAAAACTCTGCGGCAGGCGTCCGCCGGGATCGGCCACCCCGAAGAGCACGTCGGCGATGGCATTGCCGGCCTCCTGGCCGGGATACCAGGCCTCGAGCACCGAGGCGACGTCGCCGAGCCAGGGCATCTCGATGGGGCCGCCGGTCTGCAGCACGACCACCGTCCTGGGATTGGCCGCCGCGACCCTGGCGACCAGTTCATCCTGCCGGCCGGGCAGCCTGATGTCGAGGAGGTCGCTGCCCTCGGTGTCCCATTCCCCGCTCCGCCCGACGAAGACCACCGCCACGTCCGCCTGTCGCGCGGCCTCGGCGGCGGCGGCGATGTCGGCATCCCCGAGCGGCTTGCCGATCCCGACCCGCCAGGCGGAAAAGGCGTGCGTTACGGGCGGACGGGACGCGAACTCGACCACGACCTCGTAGCTTCGGCCGCCTTCGAGCGTGACCGGTGCCACCACGGGGTCGCACCCTTCCTCGAAATAGGTGCGCCCGGGCTTCCAGTTGCTCCAGGCGTCGGCGACGGGCTTGCCGTCGATCAGCACCCGGGCGAGGCCGGCGCTGTGGACACCGACATGGTAGGTCGCGGTCTCGGGCGGCGTGTAGCTCCCGCGCGCCCGGGCGGTATAGGCCCCGTGCTGGAGCCGCCCCTCGCCATAGCCGGCCGACCACCAGCCCTGCCCCTCGGAGAGGGTCGTGTGGTAGACGACGGGGCCGGAAAAGTCGGGCGAGGCGAAAAAGTCGACCTCGAACGGCGTCTCGAGCATCGGCTCGAACCGGTAGTTCGTGCAGCCCTCGGCGTAGGCGAGGCGCCCTTCCCCGAGCACGGCCGCGAGCCCCTCATAGGGGCTGATGCGATAGTGCGGGTTGAGCTGGGCGCTGCCGCCGCCCATGATCTGCGCCGTCCGGGCATTCGGCCCGATGACGGCGATCCGGCCGAGGTTCGGCGCATCGAGCGGCAGGATACCGTCGTTCTTCAGCAGCACCGCCGCCTCGGCGCCCGCCCGGCGGATCAGGGCCCGATGCGCCGGCCGGTCGTCGGCCCGCTCGGGCGTTTCCGCAAGGCCGTCGAGCGCCCCGACCCGCTCGAGCAGCCGCAGCATGTTGCGCGCCCGCGCCCGCACCGTTTCCGCGCCGACCTCGCCCGCCTCGACCGCGGCGACGAGCTTGGGGCCGCGGTCGCGCGTCGGGCCCGGCATTTCGAGGTCGAGTCCGGCATTGACCGTGGGCGCCGTCGAATGAGAGCCGAACCAGTCGGACATGACGATGCCGTCATAGCCCCATTCGCGCCGCAGCACCTGCGTGAGCAGCCACTCGTTTTCGCTCGTAAAGGTGCCATTGAGCCGGTTGTAGGAACTCATGATGCCCCAGGTTCCGGCCTTCTTGACCGCCCACTCGAAGGGCAGGAGATAAAGCTCGCGCAGCGTCCGCTCGTCGATCTCGGAGCTCATCGTCGTCCGCTCGATCTCCGATTCATTGCCGACGAAGTGCTTGATCGTCGCGGCGATGCCATTGCCCTGGAGCCCCTGGATGTAGGCGGTGGCAAGGCTGGCGGTGAGGAAGGGATCCTCCGAGTAGCACTCGAAATTGCGCCCGTTGGCGACCGTGCGATGGAGATTGACGGTCGGGGCGAGCGACATCTGCGCGCCCTTGGATTTCACCTCCTCGGCGAGCGCTCCCCCGATCTCCCGCACCAGCGCCACATTCCAGCTGGCGCCGAGCGCGATGCCGACCGGAAAGGCCGCCGACTTCACCCCGCCGAGGAGCGAGCCGCCGCCGCGGGCCCCGTTCGGCCCGTCCGTGACCTTGAGCGGGGAAATGCCGAGCCGGGGAATCGCCGGCGTCGACCAGAGCGTATTGCCCGAAAGCAGGCTCACCTGCTCCTCGAGCGTCATCGCGTTGAGCAGCGTTTCGATGCGGTCTTCGGCCATCGGCATCCTCCCTCTCGGCGGCATCGATAGCCGCTCGACGCGGCCTGCGCCAAGCCCCTCCGGCGTTCCGCCGCCGCCCAATTGTGCCATGAGGCCTAGGCACAAAGGGGAACCATGTCTATATCCATGACTGGATCAAGACGCGGCGGCCCCGCCGGGCATCCCCGCCGGCCGAGCATGGAGATGGAAAGATGTCGTTGAAGGACACCAGCGAGCACACCAATTGCCGGGCCATGTCCGACGTCCTCAACCGGATCGGCGACAAGTGGAGCGTGATGGTGGTGGGAATGCTGTCGCGCGGCACGCTGCGCTTCAACGAGCTCAAGCGGCAGATCAACGGCATTTCGCAGCGCATGCTGACGCTGACGCTGCGCAATCTCGAGCGCGACGGGCTGGTGACCCGTACCATCTATCCCGAAATTCCGCCGCGCGTGGAATATGGCCTGACGCCGCTCGGCGAGACCCTCAAGGGCCCGATCAACACGCTTTGGGATTGGTCAGCCGCCAATCACGCGGCGATCGTCGAAGCGCGGCAGCGCTACGACGCCCAGCACCAGGCCCAGGAAACCCCGCCCGCGCGGCGCTACGCCGGCGCCGCCTGACGGGAACGCGGCCGGGCCCGGCCCCGTTCTCTCCTCGCCGCCCGCGTGAAGCGGACTGCGAGGGAGAAGAACATGCCGACCGTCTCGGGCCTTTTTGACGATTATGCCGACGCCTCTGTCGCGGTGCGCGACCTCCACGCCGCCGGCATTTCCAATGCCGACATCTCGATCGTGACCCCCGATCCGGGGAGCGGCGCCCCGGTGCCGCCCGACCCCTTCGCGACCGACGTGGCGAACGGCACGGAAGGCGGGGCGGGCGCGGGCGCCGTGCTGGGCGGCGCCGGGGGCCTCCTCGCCGGCCTCGGCTTGCTCGCCATTCCCGGCATCGGCCCAGTGGTCGCGGGCGGCTGGCTGCTGGCGACCGCCGCGGGCGCCACGGCCGGCGCCGTTTTGGGCGGCGTCGCCGGGGGCATCATCGGCGCCCTCGTCGCGGGCGGCGTGCCGCGCCACGAGGCCGAGGTCCAGGCCGAGGGGCTGCGCCGGGGCGGCACGCTCGTGACCGTTCGGGTGCCCGAGGGAGAGGTCGACCAGGCCAAGGCCATTCTCGACGACAACGACGCGATCGACGTCGACGAGCGCCGCGCCGCCTATGCCGCCGAGGGCTGGAAGGGTTTTGACGAGACGGCGCCGGTCGAAACCACCCGCGCCGAGTGGCCCAACGATACCGCACCGCCGCGCGCCTGACCTCCCGTCGCCCGCTGGAGAGCTTGCGAGCCGGCCCTTGCCGGATGGCCGGACGGCGCCCGCCGCCGCCCGCGGGGGAGCTTGCGAGTGGGCCCCTCCCGGGCGAGACCTTGCTAGCC
>DASZTU010000200.1:0-1928 GCA_035547975.1 Devosiaceae bacterium
GGCCGAAAGGATGGCGTGGCCGACGATGGTCAGGTCGGCGAGGGGAGGGGATGAGGCAGTGGGCATGGCGCGTCCGGCGGGTTCGGGCCCATTTCCTCCGGCGGCCGCCACCCCGTCAAGAAGCCACTTGCCACGGCATCCCGCTGCTTGACAGGGGGCGGTGGGCGGCGTCAATTGCCAGCCGACCCGTCTCTGTTTTCCCGCGGATTTTTCCAAGCTCATGCATCGGCTGGATGAATATCAGGGCGCGGCGCGCGGCTGCGGCGCGCCCGGTGTCGGGTCATGCGCAGTCAGTCGGGCGCCCGGTCGGGCGTCCGGTCGGGTGTCCGTTTGGGCGCCCCGTTGAGGTTATTCGGAGGAGATCCATGTCGGAGCAGGGCATTCGCGTCGCCGTTGGGCAGTTTCACGAGCTGACGGACGAAAAGCTGCGCTTTGCCGCCCAGATCGGCGTCAAGGGCATTCAGATGAACAATCCCACCCTGCCGGGCGACACGCATTGGGAGGAAAAGGACATCCGCGCGCTGGTCGAAAAGGCCAAGGCCGCGGGCCTCACCTTCGAGGCCATCGAGAACGTCCCCACCCATTTTTACAACAAGGCGATGCTCGGCCTGCCGGGCCGCGACGAGCAGATCGAGAATTATTGCACCACGGTGCGAAATGTCGGGCGCGCGGGCGTGCCGATCCTCGGGCTCCATTTCATGCCGAATTCGGTCTGGCGCACCGAGCGGCGCTCACCCGGCCGGGGCGGGGCGGGCAACACCCGCTTCGACATGGCTCAGGTCGAAGGCAGGAGCAAGGACGAGTGGCGGGCCTTCATGCCGACGACGCTCGGGCGCGCCGATTCGATGCCGGTCTTCGACGAGAAGGACGGCGTCGTGACGGCCGACAAGATGTGGGACAACTACTTTTACTTCATGGACCGCGTGCTGCCGGTGGCCGAGGAGGCCGGGGTCAAAATCGCGCTCCACCCGGATGACCCGCCGGTCCCCATGCTCGGCGGGGTGGCGCGCATCTTCAAGGAGCCGGAGGATTTCAAGAAGGCCTGGCGGCGTTACCAGAACAGCCCCTCCTGGGGCCTCGACCTCTGCCTCGGCTGCTGCTCGGAAATGCCGGGCGGGGCGGCGAACGTCAAGGAAATGATCGAGTTCTTCGGCCCCAAGGGGCGGATCTTCTACGTCCACTTCCGCGACGTGCAGGGCACCGTGCCCAATTTCATCGAGTGCTTTATCGGCGAGGGCAACTACAACCCGGCCGAGATCATGGCGCTCCTCAAGAAGAGCGGGTTCACCGGGTTCCTCCTCGACGACCACGTGCCGCACATGGACGACGACACGGACTGGAACCACCGCGGCCGCGCCCATGCCATCGGCTACATGCAGGGCCTGCTGCGCACCCTCGAGGCGGCGTAGGATTTGTTCGGCACGGGCGGCGGGCGGATGGTGAGGCGCCGCCGCCCGGCCGCCAATTTGAGCCTCGGCTCTGCCGGGCGGGCCTTCCGGGTGCCCGCCGTAGCGCACGGAAAAATCGGCGCGGCCCCGGTTTACGGACCGGAGGGAATGGGGTATCAAGCGCCCCGTTCCGGCCTGAGGCACGGGATCGACACGCAAGGATTTTCCCTTGGCCGATCCCCAGGCAGCCGGACGGTCCCGGCGGATGGGTGCGTAGCTCAGCGGGAGAGCATCGCCTTCACACGGCGGGGGTCACAGGTTCAATCCCTGTCGCACCCACCATCCGCAGCAATCATCCGGTCTGGTGCAATATGCCCGTGGCGGTGGGCTCGAGCCGGTCCGTTCAGTAGCTCAGATCGAGTTTTGCGCTGGCCTTGCCGCCAGGAAACAACTCGTAGGTCACTCGACCGCGAACCGTACGAGACTCTCCGCCGAAAGAGACCGTCACCCTGATCTGGCAGATCAGCTTGGTGGGCGTCG
>DASZTU010000201.1:0-6518 GCA_035547975.1 Devosiaceae bacterium
TGGCGGGCGCAAGGTCGTCCCGACGCTCATCGACCGCATCCAGGACCGTTACGGCAAGACCGTCTACCGCCATGACGAGCGCGTGTGCGACGGCTGCAACGTGACCGCCTGGCACGACCAGCCCGAGCCGCTCATCATCGATAACCGGCCGCAGATCATCGACCCGATGACCGCCTACCAGATCACCTCGATGATGGAAGGGGTGGTGCAACGCGGCACCGGCACCTACGCCAAGCGCCTCAACCGGCCGGTCGCCGGCAAGACCGGCACCTCCTCGGACTTCAAGGACGCCTGGTTCATCGGCTTTACGCCGCAACTGGTGTGCGGCGTCTATATCGGTTTCGACCGGCCGCGCAACATGGGCAATGCCCAGACGGGCGGGGCGCTTGCGGTGCCCATTTTCACCGAATTCATGCAGGCGGCGCTCGCCGGCCAGCCGCCGGCCCCGTTCAACATGCCCGCCGGCATGACCACCGCCTGGATCGACGAAAACACCGGAGTCGCGGCGCAGCAGGGCCAGGCGGCAATCCTCGAGGCCTTCAGGCCGGGAACGGGCCCGAACCTCCCCACCTCCATGATCGGGCTCGGCGACAGCGCCGTCGAGGGTTACGACTCGACCGGTGCGACCGTGCCGACGGTCACCGATCTTCCGACGCCCAGCCCGCGCACCCTGCAGGACATTTTTCGCGGACGCGGCGGACTGTTCTGAAGCCACGCCGAGGTGTGACCCTTGGAACGAAGCGTGGACGGGCGCAGCCCCGTCCTGGCAACCCGCCGAGCGTAGGCTCGCATTCGTGCCCCAACCACCGTCATCCCCGGGCTTGACCCGGGGATCCAGCCGGCCTCTCGGTCCGCACAGGCGGCGCGGGGTGCTCGATAGCCGGGTCTCCGGACTTCGGGTTGTTGCGTCGAACCTCACGTGCTGCCTGGCGGCACACCATAGGACCGCCCACGCAACCCGGGCTGCCCCGCTACTGGCTCGTCTGGGTCGTCGCCTGGGGACGGGTTTGCGGCGTATCGCCCGGGAGGCCCCGCGCCCGATACTCGAACAAGCCGCGGAAGGCCCCGGGCACCAGCATGGATGCCGGGTTGATCTGGAACGTCGGCTTGTCGAGCGGGCCGCGCACGGCAAAGGTCACGCCGATCAGCCCTTCACCGTCGCGCCCGCCCAGCAGGGGACCGAACAGCGGCAGCTTCTGGAACACCGAGTTCAGCCCGAACAGCGGGATGTAGGTGCCGACGAGATCGTATTGGCGGCGGTCGGTGTAGATGAAGCCGTGCACCGTCCCGCCGACGGAATCGCCGTTCACCACCCCGTCGGTGATCTGCACGCGATCCGCCTGGCGTGTGAATTCGACCCGCCCGCCCTTGAAGTTGATGCGGTTTTCGCGCGCGAGGGCCTGCGATTGCTCGTGCTTGTCGAGCACCGCCGCGGCCGTGCTTTCGTTGACGAGGGCGAAGCGGCCGATCTCGAAGTTGCCGTAGTCGACGTGCTGCGCGTTGTTGGTGGTCATCACGAGGCTTCCCGCGCCGCCTTCGATGCGCGAATAGATGCCGCCAAACCGGAGCAGCGAGCCGAAATCGTTGAAGGCGACCGTCAGAACCTTGCCGTCGGGCGTGGGATTGGTGGTCACCGAAACCGAGCGGTCGTTGCCGAGCTGCGCCTGCAGCGTCGCCTTCTGGATGTCCGTGCCCTTGAGGGTGATGCCGAGCTGGAGGTTGTAGGCGACGGTCTTGTAGAACCCGAGGGCCCGCTTGAGGTCCACGTCGAGGGCCAGCGTCTGGTTGAACTGCGTCGCCTGGGGCCCGCCCACGCCACCGCCGAGGCCGAAGAAGTGCTGCAGCATCGGCTTGAGGTCGAGCTGTTCGCCGCGCAGGCGGAGCGCATAGCCGTCGCGGATCGGGGTCAGCGACACCTGCGCCTGGTCGCCCGGACTGAGCGCAAAGGTGGTGAACTCAGCCGATTGCAGCCCCTTCTTGTCGTCGTAGTCGAGGCTGCCCTCGAGATCGACATCGCCGAAGGTGAGCTTGATCTGGCTCATCTCGGTGATGTCGCCATCCTGCTTGACGGCGGCCTCGAGGGTGCCCGGCACGCCCTTGTCCTTGCTGATGCCGAGGTCCTTGATCGTCAGCGCCGCGTCCTTGATGTCGACGGCGAGCTGTACGCTGCCGTCGGCCACGGGCTTGGCAACGAACCGCACCTGTCCGGAGAGGAAATTCGTCGCGTCAAAGCCCATGCCTTTGAGGTCTTTGACGTCGAGCGTCGAGGAGAGGAGGAGCGTGGGAGGCGAATCCGCCGTGCCGTCGACCTTGAGGTCGGCCGGCAGGCCATCCACCGTGGCCTGGCCCGTCCCCTGATAGCCCTTCTGCGAGGCGGTGAAGGAGAGGCTACCGCCCGAAATCTGGTGCCCCTGGATGGGGGCGGTGCTGGCGAAATTGGCGACCGAGCCGTTCAGCGCGTAGTCGAGGTTCTTGAGCGCGCCCTTGCGGTCGAGGGTGATGGTCGAGACGAGGTTGAGATCGGCGTCGCCGCCGAGCGCCGAGAGGTCGATCGGCAGCTGCGGGTTGTCCACCGCCTGGGGTTGCTGCTGCCGCACCAGCGCCACCAGCGCGGGAATGCCGCTCTTGATCTCCCCCGATATCTCGAACACCGTTGCGTCGGGGTTGGAGCTGTCGAGCACGAGGGCAGGCGTCGCAAACCCGACATCGCCGCTCTTGGTGGGCACCGAGATGCCATCGCCGGAGACCGTGAGCTTGGAATCGCGGATCTGCAGCCGCGTGTTGCCCTCGATCCCGACCGGCGCCATGCTGTCGGTCAGCGCGAATTTCACGCCCGAGCCGACGACGTCGATCGACATGCCGTTCTTCGGAATCGGCTTGTCGGGGTCGCCCTTGGTCGCGATCGTTCCCACTGGGAACGAGAACTGCATGTCGGAGCTTTCGACCCGGCCGGCCTTGACGTTCTTGACGAACCAGTCGCGGCTGTCCTTCGACAGGAAATAGGGCCAGAGCCGCTTGAGATCGTCGGCCGAGACGCCAGCACCCTTGACGTGGAGGTCGAGCCCGAGCCCCCGGCGCAGCATGTCGATGCGCCCTTTCGTGACGATATGGGCAGACCCCTTGACCGCATCGAGCTGGTCGATGCCGAGGGCGCCATAGAGCGGCGCGGACCAGCCGGAGAAATCCATCGAGTCGAAGGGTTTGTCGGGAACGCCGAGGTCACCGGGACGCAGGTCGACATCCTTCGCCTTGATCGACATCCCGACCGTCGGACCATATTGCTCGTCGAGGCCGAGCACGAAAATGCCGGAGACCTCGGCCGAGCTCTGGCCGATCTTGAGCTCGGCATTGTCCATGCTGAACTCGCCCTTGGTGGGGTCCCACCGGATTTCGGCAATGCTGGTCGCGATGGGGAACTGGTCCTTGTTGATGCGCAGGTCCATGCCGGTCATGTCGGTATGAAAGACCCCGCCTTTGACCTTTCCCTGCGGATCAAAACTCACGTCGATCGAGACGGCGCCGGTGCCGACCACGCCCATGACGCTGTCGGGGTCGTTGATGAACGGGAGGAAGGACGCAAAGTCCATGTTGGTGATGTTGGACGTGAGGTCGGAAGAGCCGTCGTCGTTCACCTGCCGGCTGAAATCCCCGTGCATCGCCTGGCCGTTGAAGGTGGCTGCAAACTGCCCGTTCACCTGCCGGCCGTCGACGCCCGGGGAAACCTCGACCGAGATGTGGGTGAACTGACGGAAGACGCCATACACGGCGTCGTTCATGTCCATCACCGCGTCCTTGATGGTCAGGCGCGAGAACCGGCCTTCCTTGGCCTGCGTGACGATATCGGCAAGGCTCTGTTCGCTGGCCTCGAGATTGTAGATCAGCCAGTCGTTGTCGCTGCGCAGTTGGCTCGACTGGCCGCTCGGCATCTCCCCCCGTACCGAGATGCCGCCGGCCGAAATGCCGACCGTCGGGAAGGCGTCCTCGCCCTCCTGCACGCGCACGATCGTGCCGCCGGTCTTGGGATCATTGACGATCTGGAGGTTGGCGAGGCGCGGCCCCAGAAGATCCTGGTTCACCTGCAGGTGCGGGGCGACCATGGTGATGGTGGCGCCCGGCTGGCCGATCAGCACCCGAACCGGCGAGAAGCCGACATCGAGCGCCTTCATCTGGATTTTCGCCCCGCTCTTCCGGTCCGTGTAGGTCACGGGCGAGAACTGCAGCACCGGCCAGGCCGCTCCTTCGAGCGCCAGCGCCATGTCGCCGAGTTCGAGGTTGGCGCTTGGGGGCAGGGATGCCATGACGGCCGCCCGGGCCTGGTCACGCACGAAGGGCAGGGGGATGGGCCGCACGAGCAGCACCACGTAGAGCACGAGCAGCGGCGTCAGCAGGATGGCGAGTGCCCACAAAAGGCCGCGCAGCGCCCGTCCGCTCCGGTTGCGCCGTCGACGCTTGCGCTGCGGCGCCGCTTCGACGTGCACGGGGCGCGCAGAGGCCGGGCGCGCGCTCCGTCGGGGACGGGTCGCGGCGACGAATGGCTGCCCGCTGGGGCGATCCTCTAAGCTGGCCACGGGTACCGTCCGCCCCTGATCTTGATCTCTCACAGGGCTTCCCGACCCGTGCCCGCCCTGATGAACCCGTTGAAATCGGCTCGAAGAATCAACCGCACCGCCCGTTCTCTTGCCCAAACATACCGGCTGGAATATGGCACTGGCAGTAGGAAAAAGCCTGTCCCGGTTGAGTTTACCCAAAGGAAGATGCTCTGATGGCGAGGCCCGGCAGAGGCGAAATGGCGCCGGATTTCGAGCTGCCGACCGCGGACGGGGGAAACTTTCGCCTCTCGGCCGAACGTGGTCATCCCGTCGTCCTCTACTTCTACGCTGAGGACGACACCGAGGGCTGCACCATCGAGAACCAGGCCTTCTCGGCCCTCCTGCCGGAGTTTGCGCGGCTGGGCGTGACCGTCGTCGGCATCTCGGAGGACAGCATCGCGAGGCACTGCCGGTTTCGCGACAAATACGGGATCGCGACGCTCCTCGTGGCCGATCCCGGGCACGAGGCGATCGAGGCTTATGGCGTCTGGGGCCCGAAAGTCACCTTCGGACACCACCTCATCGGCCTCATCCGGTCGACCTTCCTCATCGATGCGCAGGGCAGGATCGCCGAGGAATGGCGCGTGACGCGCATCAAGGGCCACGCCGAAAAAGTGCTGGAAGCCGCCCGCGCCCTCGCCGGCTGAGCGAGGCTTCGGCCTTTATTAACCCTAACGGATCATTGTCGACGGACGTGTCCATGCGTTCGGAGAAGCGTTCGTGCGCGCACAACGCCAGGAAACCCGACTCGGCCGGACCTCGAAGCCGCCCGTCCACCGACCCGAAAGGCGGGGCATCCGCCCGGCTTTCTTCTTCACGGTCTTCGGCGTCCTGGTTCTCACGAACGTCCTGGCACTGACCGCGCTGCTCATGAGCCCGGACATTTCGGCCCTGATCGACGGCCGGACGCGGGCGACCATCGCCGCCTATGAGGATCGGCTGGCGCAGCTTCGCCTCGAGGTCGACAAGCTCCACAGCCGCCAGTTCGTGCGGACCGGAGACATCAACCTGCAGCTGCAGGAGCTCGCTCAGCAGCAGGAGGTGCTGGCGGAGCAGCACCAGTACGTAAAGGCGCTGGCGGCCAAAGCGGCCCAGCTCGGCATCGCCCCGGTTGCCGCAACCGATCCCGACTCGCCGGGAGGGACGCCCGCCACGCCGCCGCTTTCGACCAGCGACCTCGGTCCCGAGGCGATCGAGCAGGCGGGGCATCAGGTGCGCGTGATGATGGACGAATCCCGGGTCGCGCTCGCGGCCATTTCGGCCGAAGCCACGAAATCGACGGACCGCATCCTCGCAACGCTCGCCGCCGGCGGGATCAAGCCAAAACTCGCCGACGACGCGGGTGACGCGGCCGACGCCATCGGCGGTCCGCTGCTGCCGCCGCAGGATGGCGCGGAGGCGGGCAATCTGGTCGATGATGCGAACGCGGTTGTCGCAGCGCTCGCCCGCTATCAGAATGCCCGCGCGGCAATCGACGCTGCGCCCGTACACCTGCCGTTCCGGGGTACCGACCGCATGAGCTCGGATTTCGGCAACCGCACCGACCCCTTTACCGGCCGGCTCGCTTTCCATCCCGGCATCGACTTCCCCTGGCCCACCGGGACGACAGTCCTCGCGGCCGGCGACGGCAAGGTCATCTATGTGGGCCAGATCAACGGCTACGGCAACGTGATCGACATCGACCACGGCAACGGGATCGTCACGCGGTATGGCCACTTGTCCGGCTTTATTGCGACGCAGGGTGAACTCGTGAAGACCGGAACGCCGATCGGCCGCGTCGGCTCGACGGGCCGCTCGACCGGTCCCCACCTCCATTTCGAGGTGCGGCGCAACGACCAGCCCGTCGACCCCTCCATCTATCTCTCGATCGGCCGCCGGCTGTCGCGCTACATGGCCGCCGCCTGAGGGCGACCGTTCATCGACCGTTCA